>JBFIWG010000048.1:0-14184 GCA_041606495.1 Nocardioidaceae bacterium | reverse complement strand
TTGCCGAGGTACATGACCGCGATCTGGTCGCACATGTAGCGGGCGACGGCGAGGTCGTGGGTGATGTACAGGTACGAGACGTCGAACTCGACGCCCAGCTTCAGCATCAGCTCCATGATGGAGATGCGGATGCTGACGTCGAGCATCGAGGTCGGCTCGTCGGCCACCACGAACTTCGGCTGCAGGATCAGCGCACGCGCGATCGCGACGCGCTGCCGCTGTCCGCCGGAGAGCTCGTGCGGGTAGCGGTACATGTAGGACGCCGCGGGAGCGAGCCCGACCCGGTCGAGGATCGTCGCGACGGCGTCCTCCTTCTCGGAGTGCGACAGCGCGATGCCCTGGACCACCAGCGGCTCGGCGATCGTGTCGAAGATCGTCCGGCGCGGGTTCAGCGACTCGTACGGGTCCTGGAAGATCATCTGCACGCGACGACGGAAGGCCTTCTGGCCGGCCGAGTCGATGTGCGCGACGTCGAGGTACTCGCCGTCGTCCGCCTCGTCCTTGTGCAGGAGGATGCGGCCCTCGGTCGCCTCGGCGAGCTTCACGAGCATGCGGCCGGTCGTGGACTTGCCGCAGCCCGACTCACCGACGAGCCCGAGCGTCTTGCCCTCCTCGATCTCGAAGTCGACGCCGTCGACGGCCTTGACCGCACCGATCTGTCGGTCGAACACCAAGCCACTACGGATCGGGAAGTGAACCTTCAGCCCGCGAACGGACACGAGTGCGCTCACAGCGACACCACCTCGGCGGACTCGTCGGCGGAAAGAGGGTTGTGGCAGCGCAGGCGGCGGTTGCCCACGGGCTCGAGGTGCGGCGGGTCCGTCATACAGACATCCAGCCGGTTGTGACACCGGGGCGCGAAGGCGCAGCCCTCGCTCCACGGCAGCATCTGGGTCGGTGAGCCCGGGATCGGCTTCAGCGGGACTCCGCGCGGAGTGTCCAGCCGCGGGATGCTCTCCAGCAGGCCCCCGGTGTAGGGATGCTTGGGCTCCTCGAAGAGCGTGTCACGGTCGGCAGCCTCGACGATCCGGCCGCCGTACATCACCGTCACCTTGTCGCAGAGCCCGGCCACAACCCCCAGGTCGTGGGTGATCATCAGCAACGCGGCGTCGGTGTCTGCCACCAGCTCCTTCAGCAGCTCCAGCACCTGCGCCTGGATGGTGACGTCCAGTGCGGTCGTCGGCTCGTCGGCGATCAGGAGGCGCGGCTCGCACGCCAGCGCCATCGCGATCAGGACGCGCTGGCGCATACCCCCGGAGAGCTGGTGGGGGTACTCCTTCAGCCGGCGAACCGGGTCCGGGATACCCACCCGGGACAGCAGGTCGCCGGAACGGTCGCGCGACTCCTGTTTCCTGAGCCCGAAGTGGCGTTCGAGGATCTCGCCGAGCTGCGTGCCGATCGGGACCACCGGGTTGAGCGAGGTCATCGGGTCCTGGAAGACCATGGCGATGTCGCGGCCCCGGATCTCCGACATCTTCTTCTTGCTGAGGTCCAGCAGGCTGCGACCGGCGTACTTCACCTCGCCGCCGACCTTGACGCCGCGCTTGGGCAGAAGACCCATGATCGCCAAGGACGTGACCGACTTCCCGCTGCCGGACTCACCCACCAGGCCGAAGTGCTCACCCGGCCGGATGTCGAAGGAGACCTCGTCCACCGCCCGCACCGCGCGCTTTCCGCGCAGGCCGAAGGTGACGCTGAGGTCCTTCACCGACAGCAGCGGCTCGCTGCCGGAGCTGTCGGGAGTGTGCGAACCAGTGCTCAGGACTTCCTCGCTCATGTCATCGCCTCGTTCGGGGGTCGAGAGCTTCGCGGAGAGCCTCACCGAACAGGGTGAAGCCCAGGGCGGTCACGGCGATCGCTGCGCCGGGCAGGATCGCGAGCTGGGGTGCGGCGTCGAAACGGTCCTGCGCTGCGACGAGCATCCGGCCCCACTCGGCCACCGCGGGATCGGACTCGCCGAGGCCGAGGAAGGACAGCGCGGCGACCTCGATGATCGCGGTGGCGAGGTTGAGGGTCGCCTGGACGATCGTGGGACCGATCGAGTTGGGCACTACGTGTCCGGTGATGATCCGACTCCGCCGGATGCCAAGCGAGTTGGCGGCGAGCACGTAGTCGCTCTTGTTCTGCGACAGCATCGAGCCGCGTAGCAGTCGGGCGAAGATCGGGACCTGCGCGGCGCCGATCGCGATCATCACCGAGTAGGCGTTCTGACCGAGCACGGCGGCGATGCTGACGGCAAGAAGCAGGCTCGGGATGGACAGCATGATGTCGACGACTCGCATGATCGCGGTGTCGACCCAGCCCCCGAGACCGCCCGCGAGGATGCCGAGCAGGCTTCCCACGGTCAGCCCGATGGCCGTCGACACCACGCCGTAGATCAGCGACTGTCGGGCCCCGAAGATGAGCTGGGTGTAGAGGTCGGAGCCGAAACGGTCCAGGCCGAGCAGGTGCTCGGCGGATGGTCCGGGCACCGAGGTAGGCGTGACCTGACCGGACCACTGCGCGGAACCGGGCTCGTACTGCGTCAGCAGAGGCGCAGCGAGCGCGATGATCACGAACGCCAGCACGATCAGGGCCCCGATGATCGCCGTGGGGTTGCGGCGGAGGCGGTGCCAGGCTCCTCGCCACAGGCTCAGGCCGCGCTCGCTCTCCTCGAAGGCGCCGCTCTCCGGGCCCTCGAGGTCGGCGCCGGTCATCGGGCCGCGAGAAGGGGGAAGGGGAATCGTCATGACACACGCACCCGGGGGTCGATGACGCCGTACAGCACGTCGACGAGCAGGTTGATAAGTGCATAGATCAGCGCGATGAACAAGATGAATCCCTGGAGCACCGGATAGTCACGGCCGCCGATGGCCGCGAACAGGAACTGCCCGATGCCGTTGAAGGAGAACACCGTCTCGGTGAGCACGGCGCCGGAGAACAGCAGGCCGGCCTGGAGTCCGATGGTCGTCACAACAGGCAGCAAGGCGTTGCGGAGCACGTGCCGCCGGCTGACCACGCGGGAGGAGAGTCCCTTCGACTCGGCGGTGCGGACGTAGTCCTCGTTGATGACGTCCGCGACCGATGCGCGCGTGATCCGCACGATGATGGCGAGCGGGATCGTTGCGAGGGCAACCGCCGGCAGGACCAGATGGACCATGGCGTCCCAGGCGGCGTCCCACTCCTGGGTGAGGATCCCGTCGAGCACGTAGAAGTTGGTCACGTGGGTCGCGTCGATCCGAGGATCCTGCCGAAGACTGGTAGGCAGCCAGCCCAGCCAGTTGGCAAAGACCAGCTTCAGCAGGATCGCAAGGAAGAACACGGGCGTGACGACCCCGAGAAGCGAGCCCGACACGATCGCCGTGTCGAGGAACCGGCCCTGGTGACGGGCGGCGTAGTAGCCCATCGGCACCCCGAAGATCACCGCCAGGATGAGAGCGGTCAGACCCAGCTCCAAGGTGGCCGGGAACTTCTCGACGAAGCTCTCCAGCACGGGCTGACCGGTCTTGATCGAGCGACCGAAGTCGCCGGTCAACAGTGCCTTGACGTAGATGAGGTACTGCTGGAGCACGGGTTCGTTGAACCCGTAGACCTCGTTGACGCGCGCAATGCCCTCCGGCGTTGCTCGTTGACCCAACAGTGCTCGGGCGGGGTCGCCGGGCAGTGCCCGGACCCAGGCGAACAGCAGAATCGAAAGGCCGACGAGCACTGGCACCATGAGTGCCAGCCGCCGGAGGACGAAGCGCAGCATCAGCTGAACCCTTTGCTACCGCCTTACGGCGGTTCCGGTGTTGATGGAGAAGTGGAACCGTCAGCCGACCGTAACGCTGCTCCACACCTCGTCGTTCACCGGGCTGGTGATGTAGCCCTCGACATCAGGGCCGAACGCCAGCGACGGCGCAGGGTGAGCGATCGGGACAGCCGGCACGAACTCGGCGACGTCCTTGTTGATCTCCTGGTACAGCGGGGTCTGCTCCTCGACAGTCGGGATTTCCCGGGCCTGGGAGAGCTTGTCGAACAGGCTCTTGTTGTTGAACCCGAACTCCGCGGTCTCGGTGCCGAAGAACACGCCGACGAAGTTGTCGGAGTCGTTGTAGTCACCGGTCCAGCCGAGCAGGTGCAGCCCGTGCTTGCTCGTGCCCTGGATCTTCTCCAGGTAGTCCGGGTCCCAGCGGTTCGCGGTCGGCTTGATCTTCAGACCCACGTCCTCCAGCTGGGAGCGCAGGACGTTGAAGGTGTCGGCGGGAGACGGCATGTACGGACGGCTCACGTCGGTCGGGTAGTTGAACTCGATCGTCGCGCCCTCGGCACCGGCCTGCTTGAGCAGCTGCCGGGCCTTGTCCGGGTCGTAGTCGTACGTCGTCACGTCGTCGGTCCAGCCGTTGACCGACTGGGGCATGAAGTTGATCGCGAGCTCGGACCCCTCGGGCAGCGACGCGGACGCGACAGCCTCCTTGTCGACAGCGTGAGCGATCGCCTTGCGGACCCGGACGTCGTCGAGCGGCTTCGTCTTCTGGTTCATGCCGAGGTAGAGAACCGTGAACGGTTCCCGCGCCATGATCTGCATCCCGGCGTCCTCGAGCGGCTTCAGGTCGGCGGGCCCGATCAGGTCGGCTCCGTCGACCTCAGCGTTCTCGACTGCCGTGGCACGAGCCTTGGCGTCGGTGATGGCAACGACACGGACGGTGTCGACCTTGGCCTTCTCACCCCAGTAGTCGTCGAAGCGCTTGAGCGTGACCTGGTTCCCGCGCTCCCACGACTCGAACTGGAACGGGCCGGTGCCGGTCGGGTGCTGCGTGGAGTACGGAGTCGTGTTGACGTTCGGCGCCGAGTCGTCCTGGTACTCCTCAAGCGCGGTCGGGCTCTGCATCGCGAGCGCGGGCAGCGAGAGTGCCGCGACGAAGCCCGCGAACGGGCTCTTCAGCTTGATCGTGGCCTTGTCGTCACCCTCGGCGGTGCAGGACTCGTAGATCCCCTTGCCCGCCTTCGGGCCCTCGGCGAAGCCGCGGAAGAGCTTGCCGTAGTAGTACGCGAAGTCGTCAGACTGCACGGACTCGGGCAGGTTGTACCACCGGTCGAAGTTGAAGCAGACCGCCTCGGCGTTGAAGTCGGTCCCGTCGTGGAACTTCACGCCGGTCTGGAGCGTGAAGTCGTACGTCAGACCGTCCTCGCTGACCTCCCAGGACTTCGCCAGGAGCGGAGCCGGGTCGGCCGTGCCGGGTTCGGTGCCGACGAGGCCCTCGAAGATCTGCCGGGCAACGCGGAAGGACTCACCGTCCGACGCGAAAGCCGGGTCGAGCAGCTCTGGTTCCGCCGCTCCGGCGAAGACGAACGTCCCACCGCCTTCACCGCCGGCGCTACCGCCGCCACCGTCACGTTCGCTCTGCGCACATCCGCTGAGAACCACAGCGGAGGACGCAACCGCTGCAGTCACCAGACTGAGCTTTCGTCCGAGTTTCAGCACCACATTCCACCTCACGAATACATGCTCCGACACGGGTGTCGGAGCGGAGACTCGGTGGACAGTACTCGCAGGGCGTGGCGCACTTCTAGCAAGAAACCCCGGGTTCGGGTCGCAATATCGCAACAATCAGCGTGGAATGGGTGCCGGAAAGGTGAGATAGGTGGTTCCGACTAGCGTTTGGCGGAAAATCCGCCGGTCCCCGGGCAGGACCGGGACGTGGTTGGGTACGACGAGCACGGTGCACCCCGCGGCCTCCGCCGAACGCGCCCCGGTATTGGAGTCCTCCACTGCCACGGTCTCGGAGGGCTCGACGCCGAGGATCGCCGCCGCCTTGAGGTACGGCTCCGGGTGCGGCTTGCCCTGGCTGACCGCGTCACCGGTCACGACCACCTCGAACGTGTCCTCCGGAAGCTGCTGGAGGATGGGGTCGACGAAGCGGCGGTAGGACATCGTCACCAGCGCGCAGCGGACGTCGTTCGCGCGCAGGTCGGCCAGCAGCTCGACGGCGCCGGGCCGCCACGGCACCTGCTGCTCCACCAGGGAGACCACCCGGTCGAGCAGCTCCTCCACGATGATCGAGGGCTCGACGTCGATCCCGCCGTGCTCGCGGATGTAGCGCCCTGAGTCGAGTAGGTCGTTCCCGACCAGGTTCATCGCGTGCGCGTCGTTCCAGGTGCCGCCGTACTTCTCGACCAGGGCGTACTCGGACTCGATCCAGTACGGCTCGGTGTCGACGAGGGTGCCGTCCATGTCCCAGAGGACCGCCGCCGGCCGGATCCGCCCGGCGTGCTGCTCCCCCACGATCAGTCCTCCGGCTCGTAGCCCAGGTTCGGCGCGAGCCAGCGCTCTGCCTCTGCCATCGTCCAGCCCTTTCGTCGGGCGTAGTCCTCGACCTGGTCGCGGCGGAGTCTACCGACCACGAAGTACTGCGACTGAGGGTGGGAGAAGTACCAGCCGCTGACCGCAGCACCTGGCCACATGGCCATGCTCTCGGTGAGCTCGAGACCGGTGTTCCTGGTGACGTCGAGCAGGTCCCAGAGCACGGACTTCTCGGTGTGGTCAGGGCAGGCGGGGTAGCCCGGAGCCGGACGGATGCCGGCGTACTTCTCCTTGATCAGGTCCTCGTTGTCGTAGCGCTCGTCGGGTGCGTAGCCCCAGAACTCCTTGCGGACCCGTTCGTGCAGCCGCTCCGCGAAGGCCTCCGCCAGGCGGTCGGCAAGCGACTCGAGCAGGATCGCGCTGTAGTCGTCGTGGCGCTCCTTGAAGTGGGTCACCCTCTCGGCGCTACCGAGCCCGGCCGTCACGGCGAACCCACCGACGTAGTCCGGCAGCCCCGTCTCGCGTGGTGCGACGAAGTCGGCCAAGGACCGGTTCGGGATGCCGTGCCGGTGCGCGCCCTGCTGGCGAAGGTGCCTGAGGGTGGTCCTGACCTGCGACCGGGTCTCGTCGACGTAGACCTCGATGTCGTCGTGGTCCACGGCGTTGGCCGGGAACAGACCGATCACCCCGTTCGCGGTCAGCCAGCCGTCGCCTGCGATCCGGTCCAGCATCTCCTGGGCGTCCCGGTAGAGGTGGCGCGCGGCCTCCCCAGAAGCAGGGTTGTTCAGGATGTCGGGGTACTTGCCCTTCATCTCCCATGCGTTGAAGAACGGCTGCCAGTCGATGTACTCCCGGAGCTCGTCCAGCGAGTACGACGGGAAGTTCCTGACGAACGAGGTCACGTCCCCGTGCCGGTGGTCGCACTCCGGTCCCGCGCAAACGTCCTTGGCCTGCTGCACGATCAACCGCGGACGGGGTGGCCGGTAGCCGCTCCAGTCGATCGGTGTCCGGTTCGCACGAGCCGACGCGTGGTCCAGCATCGGCCGGTCGTTGGCCTTGGCTGCGTGCCGTTCCCGGATCGAGTCGTAGTCCGCCTCGACGTCGGCGATCAGGCGCGGCCGCTGCTCGTCCGACAACAGGGCGGCGGCGACAGGCACCGACCGCGAGGCGTCCTTCACCCAGAGCACCGGACCGTGGTACTTCGGCGTGACCTTGACCGCGGTGTGGGCACGCGACGTCGTTGCACCGCCGATCAGCAGCGGGATGTCGAACCCCTGGCGCTCCATCTCGGCGGCGAAGTTGACCATCTCGTCCAACGACGGCGTGATCAGGCCGGACAGGCCGATCAGGTCCGCGCCCTCGGCCTTGGCGGTGTCCAGGATCTTCTGGGCCGGGACCATCACCCCGAGGTCGATCACCTCGTAGTTGTTGCACTGCAGCACCACGCCGACGATGTTCTTGCCGATGTCGTGCACGTCGCCCTTGACCGTGGCCATCACGATCTTGCCGTTGCTGCGGCTGGTGTCCCCGGGCTGGCGCTCGGCCTCGATGAACGGGATCAGGTAGGCGACCGCCTTCTTCATGACCCGCGCCGACTTCACGACCTGGGGCAGGAACATCTTGCCCGAGCCGAACAGGTCACCGACGACGTTCATGCCGTCCATCAGCGGGCCCTCGATCACCTCGATCGGCCGACCGCCGCGCGCCGCGATCTCGGCGCGGAGCTCCTCGGTGTCCGCCTCGACGTGAGCGTCGATCCCCTTCACCAGTGCGTGGGTGATCCGCTCGCCCAGCGGCAGGGAACGCCACTCCTCGTCCGCGGCCTCCTCGCGGGTGCCGGTGCCGTGAAAGCGCTCGGCTATCTCCAGCAGCCGCTCGGTGCTGTCGCCGCGACGGTTGAGGATCACGTCCTCGATCCGCTCACGCAGCTCGGGGTCGACCTGGTCGTAGACGACCAGCGCACCGGCGTTGACGATGCCCATGTCCATGCCGGCCTTTATGGCGTGGAACAGGAAGACCGCGTGGATCGCCTCGCGGACCGGGTTGTTGCCGCGGAAGGAGAACGAGACGTTCGAGACGCCCCCGGACACCAGCGCGCCGGGCAGGTTCTGCTTGATCCACCGCGTGGCCTCGATGAAGTCCACGCCGTAGCTGGCGTGCTCCTCGATGCCGGTGGCGACCGCGAAGATGTTGGGGTCGAAGATGATGTCCTCGGGCGGGAAGCCGACCTGCTCGGTCAGGATCCGGTAGGCCCGTTCACAGATTTGGGTACGACGGGCCAGGTTGTCGGCCTGGCCGTCCTCGTCGAAGGCCATGACGACCACCGCGGCGCCGTACTTGCGGCAGAGGCGGGCCTGCTCGATGAAGGCCTGCTCCCCCTCCTTCATGGAGATGGAGTTCACGATCGGCTTGCCCTGCACGCACTTGAGCCCAGCCTCGATCACCGCCCACTTCGACGAGTCGACCATCACGGGAACCCGGGAGATGTCCGGCTCGCCGGCAATCAGCTTGAGGAACCGGTCCATCGCCTCGACGCCGTCGATCATCCCCTCGTCCATGTTGACGACGATGATCAGGGCACCGGCCTCGACCTGCTGCCGCGCCACGGAGAGGGCGGTGGCGTAGTCGCCGGCCTTGATCAGGTTCCGGAACTTGGCCGAGCCGGTGATGTTGGTGCGCTCCCCCACGTTGACGAAGAGCGTCTCGTCGACGATGTTCAACGGTTCGAGGCCCGACAGACGGCAGGCGTCCGCGACGTCGACGGGCGTGCGCGGCGCCTTCCCCTCTGCGCCGGCGGCGATGGCCCTGATGTGCTCTGGTGTGGTCCCGCAGCAGCCGCCGAGCAGGTTCACCAGACCGCTAGCCGCGAACTCCTCGAGCACTGCCGAGGTCTCCTCAGGGCTCTCGTCGTACTCGCCGAACGCGTTCGGTAGACCGGCGTTCGGGTAGCAGGAGACGAAGCAGTCGGCGATCCGGGAGAGCTCGGCGACATAGGGCCGCATCTCCTTGGCGCCCAGGGCGCAGTTCAGCCCCACCGCCAGGGGCCGGGCATGCCGGACGGAGTTCCAGAACGCCTCGGTCACCTGGCCCGAGAGGGTCCGACCCGAGGCGTCGGTGATCGTGCCCGATACGATGACCGGCCACCGGCGCTCCCGCTGCTCGAACAGGGTCTCCAGGGCGAAGATGGCCGCCTTGGCGTTCAGCGTGTCGAAGATCGTCTCGACCAGCAGCAGGTCGGCTCCGCCGTCCACCAGCCCGCTCGCCTGCTCCAGGTAGGCCTCGACGAGCTGGTCGTAGGTGACGTTGCGCTTGCCCGGGTCGTTGACGTCCGGTGAGATCGAGGCGGTGCGGTTGGTGGGGCCGAGGGCACCGACGACGTACCGGGGTCTGTCCGGGGTCGACTCGGTGACTGTGTCGCAGGCCTCGCGTGCCAGACGGGCCGATTCGAGGTTCATCTCGTAGGCGAGCGACTGCATGTCGTAGTCAGCCAGGGAGATCGCCTGGGCGTTGAAGGTGTTGGTCTCGACGAGGTCGGCGCCCGCGCGGAGGTAGTCCTCGTGGATGCCCCGGATCAGGTCGGGCTGGGTCAGGCTCAGGAGGTCGTTGTTGCCCTGCACGTCGCTCGGCCAGTCGGCGAACCGCTCGCCGCGGTAGTCCGCCTCCCCGAGCCGGTGCTGCTGGATCATCGTGCCCATCGCTCCGTCGATGACCAGAATGCGCTCCCGCAGGGCAGCGGTCAGCGCCTCCGTGGCGTCCGGACGGATGTGGTCAGATGGCGACAAAGTGTTCCCTCGTTAGCGCTTGCGGATGACGGGACGTCGAGCACGCCTGTCAAGACCCTAGGCGCGGTGCTCAGCGGCGGAAGGGGGCATTTCGCATGCTGACATCGCCGTCTCATTCTTACGGGCCCCACCTAACGCGGGCCTGGCGGACCCAGACACTAGGCTGGTCCGGTGATCGAGATCGAAGAAGTGCCGGAGCTGGAGAACCCCGTTCTGATCGCCGCGTTCGAGGGCTGGAACGACGCTGCGGACGCGGCATCGTCGGTGGTCGACCACCTGATCAAGGTGTGGGACGCGAGGGTCGTCGCTGCGATCGACCCAGAGGACTTCTACGACTTCCAGATGAACCGGCCCGTCGTCGGCACCAACGAGTCGGGCATGCGCCGGATCACCTGGCCCTCGACTCAGATCTCGATCACCCGCCCGCCGGGAGCCGAGCGGGACGTGATCCTGCTCCGCGGCATCGAGCCGAACATGCGCTGGCGCCAGTTCTGCGCCGAGCTGCTTGCCGCCTCTGAGGAGCTCGGCACTCAGATGGTGGTCACGCTCGGAGCGTTGCTGGCGGACACCCCCCACACCCGGCCGATCCCTGTGACCGGCACCGCGACCGAGCCCGAGCTCGCCGACCGGCTCAAGCTGGAGCAGTCGAACTACGAGGGCCCGACGGGCATCGTCGGGGTCTTCCAGGACGCTTGCACCCAGAACGACATGCCGGCGGTCTCGTTCTGGGCGGCGGTTCCCCACTACGTGGCCCAGCCGCCGTGTCCCAAGGCGACGCTGGCGCTGCTTGGTCAGATCGAGGACCTGCTCGAGATCTCCATCCCGCTGGCGGACCTGCCGGAGGAGGCTCGCGCCTGGGAGCGCGGAGTGGACGAGCTCGCCGAGGAGGACGAGGAGATCGCGGACTACGTCCGTGCGCTGGAGGAGACCCGGGACACCGCAGACCTCCCGGAGGCCAGTGGCGAGGCGATCGCACGTGAGTTCGAGCGCTACCTGAAGCGGCGCGAGAGCGACGACGACTGAGCTAGAGGACGATCCCGAGCCGGGCGTCGAGCAGGGCGCGCACTGTGTCGGCACCTTCGCCGTTGCCCTGGTGCCAGCCCATCGCCCAGGAGTCGATCGAGTCCAGCGCAGCGGGGGCGTTCAGGTCTTTGGCCAGACTTTGGCGCACGACAGTGGCGAGCTGCATGGCCTGGTGCTCCGTGACGTGGCTGAGCGCCTCGCGCCAGGAGGCGAGTCGCTGCTCGGCACGCCGCAGGTCGGCATCGGTCCAGTCCCAGTCGCTGCGGTAGTGGTGGCCCAGGAGGGCGACCCGGATCACCATGGGGTCGACGCCGTCCTCGCGCAGCTTGGAGACCAGCACCAGGTTGCCCTTGGACTTCGACATCTTCTCGCCCTCGAGCCCGACCATCCCGGTGTGCACGTAGGACCGGGCGAAGGTGAGCCCGTCGAACGCAGCCTGCGCCTCGGAGGCGCTCATCTCGTGGTGCGGGAAGGCCAGGTCGCTGCCGCCGCCCTGGACGTCGAAGTTCTCCCCGAGGAACCTCAGCGCGATCGAGGCGCACTCGAGGTGCCAGCCGGGGCGGCCGCGGCCCAGCAGGGAGTCCCAGGCGGGCTCGTCGGGACGCTCGGTCTGCCAGAGCAGGCAGTCCAGCGGGTGCTTCTTCCCCGGCCGGTCGGGGTCCCCGCCGCGCTCGCCGAAGACGCGCAGCATCTCCTCCTCATCGAGCCCGGAGACCTGACCGAAGCGCGGGTCTGCGTGCACGGAGAAGTAGAGGTCCCCCTCGACGTCGTACACGTGGCCACGGTTGCGCAGCTGCTCGACGACCTCCACCGCCAGCGGGATGGACTCCACCGCACCGATGTACTCGTCGGGCGCCAGTATCCGCAGCGCCTCCATGTCCTCGCGGAACAGCTGCGTCTCCCGCTCCGCGAGCTCCTGCCAGTCCTCCCCCGTCGCCTTGGCGCGCTCGAGCAGGGGGTCGTCGACGTCGGTGACGTTCTGGACGTAGTGCACGTCGTGCCCGGCGTCGCGCCAGGCACGGTTCAGCAGGTCGAAGGCGAGGTACGTCGCCGCGTGGCCCATGTGAGTGGCGTCGTACGGCGTGATGCCGCAGACGTAGAGCCGCGCCGTCGCGCCCGGGTCGGTCGGCTCCACGGCGCCGGTCTGGGTATTGAAGACGTGCACCGCGGGCCCGGACCCGAGGTTCTCGAGGTCCGGTATGTCGGGATTCGACCAAGCGCGCATGTCCGCAGCCTAACGAATGAACATCAGAAAGCAGGCCAAGGGATAGACGGCCAATGCCCAGTCGGAACAGGCATCCGCCCACGGGACAGCAGTGTCCGACAGCGAGAGCGCACCGCGTGAAGCTCCGGAGCCGTGAGCAAGGCCTCCAGAGCCTGGACCAGCGGGCTGCGGGGACTCGTCAGGCTCTCCAGCAGCGCCTCGACCGCGACCCTGTCCTCGGGGTTCAGCGCGGCATCCGCCCACCCCCAAAGAACCGTGCGCAGCTTGTTCTCCACATGGAAGCTGACCCCGTGGTCCACGCCGTACCGGTGGCCGTCGACCATCGCCAGCACGTGCCCGCCCTTGCGGTCGGCGTTGTTGACCAACGCGTCGAACACCGCCATCCGGCGCAGCGGGGCGCTGTCCTCGTGCACCAGCGCAACCGGGCGGTCCATGCTGTCGTAGGCGTCGAGCACGTGCAGGTAGCCCTCGGGGATCTCGGTCGGCGAGACGATGTCGACGGGATCCTGACCCTCGTCCGGCTCGCGCCAGAGCTGCACCATGCCGAGCCCGACCGGGCCGTCCCGGAGCAGGGTCAGGGGTACGACGTTCCAGCCGAGCGCCTCGGAAACGAGGTACGCCGCCACCTCTCGCGCGGCCAGCGTGCCGTCGGGGAAGTCCCACAACGGCTGCTCACCCGAGACCGGCTTGTAGACACAGCGCACGCACCGGCCATCGAGAACGACCTCACCGAAGAACGTGATGTTGGAGGCGGGAAGCACCCGGCCCTTGAGCTCGATCGTCCCTTCGCTGAGGATCGCGAGCTCGTCTGCTGCCGAGATGGTCTCGTCCACGGGACCGGTCACACGCTGGTTCGTCGGAAGCCGTTGGCCCGTGGACAGAGGTGCCCGCCCGGATCCATCGGTCCGCCGCAGAACGGGCAGGGGGCGCGGCCGGCGGAGACCACCGACTGGGCCCGCTTGCTGAAGGCACGGGCCAGCGCCGCGGGCAGCCTGACGATCAGCAGCGCGTCGGGCTCCGGCTCGTCGATCTCCTCTTCGGGCTGGTCTGGAGCCGCTACGGCCTCCTCGGTGAACGGAAAGACCTCCACCACGATCCGCTGGTCACCCGGGTCCCACGCCAACGTCATGGTGCCCGCGCGGAAGTCCTCGACGATCGGCTGCTCGAGCGGATCGGAGTCCTCCAGACCGACCGGGGCCACCGCGGGAATGCTCGGGTCGCCCTCGTTGGCCCGCATCACCTCGTCAAGCAGCTCGTCGATCCGTTCGGCGAGCACCGAGACCTGCTGCTTCTCCAGGGCGATGTTGGTCACCCGGGTCCCGGCCCGCGCCTGCAGGAAGAACGTCCGCTGGCCGGGTGGGCCGACGGTGCCGGCGACGAAGCGCTCGGGCGGGTCGTAGGAGTGGACGACAGGAGCCATGCCCCGACCCTATGACGTGGGTCCAGGCCGGGGGCGTCTCGCCCCATTGCCCGTCGTACCGGCACCGCCACCGACGACTGCGTCGCTGGACACCCGCCTGCGCCGCTTGCTCCGCTTGGGCGGCTGCAGATGACCCAGGTCTCCGGCGACGGAGTTGATCGAGACCACGAACGGGCGTAGCGGGGTGTAGCGGACCACCGACAGCGACGACGGGTCCACGACCAGCCGCTGGAACAGGTCGAGATGCATGCCCAGGGCGTCAGCGAGGATCGACTTGATCACGTCGCCGTGGCTGACCGCGACCCACACTGCCTCGGGGCCGTGCTCCTCCTCGATCCGCGCGTCCCAGTCGCGCACCGCGGCTACGCTGCGGGCCATCATCTGCGCCATCGACTCGCCGTCGGGAAAGGTGGCCGCCGCCGGGTGCGCCTGCACCGTCTTCCACAGCGGCTCCTTGGCGAGCGTCTTCAGC
>JBFIWG010000047.1:0-14190 GCA_041606495.1 Nocardioidaceae bacterium | reverse complement strand
GGACCTCTCCGCTCCGGACCTCGCCGACCCGGCCGAGCTCCGTCGACGCATCGAGTCGGGTGAGTGGGTTGTGGACCTGCGCACTCGCTCGGCGTTCGCCGCGGGTCACCTTCCCGGCAGCGTGAACTTCGGGCTCGACGGGCAGTTCATCACCTACCTCGGGTGGCTGATGCCGTACGACGCCACGGTCACCCTGCTCGGCGAGACACCGGAGGACGTCGCAGAGGCCCAGCGGGACATGGCCCGGATCGGCCTGGAGCGTCCCGCCGCGATGGCCACCGGCAAGCCCGAGGAGTGGGCCGGCGGCTCGTCGGTCTCGACGTTCCCGGTGGCCACGTTCGCCGACCTCGCCGAGGCCTTGAACGACGACTCGGGCGAGCGCCCGGTCGTGCTCGATGTCCGGCGGGACCCGGAGTTCGCTGCGTCGCACATCGCCGACGCCGTGAACGTCCCCATCCACCGGGTGCTCTCGCACATCGACGACATCCCCCGCTCGAAGCTGTGGATCCACTGTGCCGGTGGATACCGCGCAAGCATCGTCGCCGCACTGCTCGACGCACGCGGCCACGACGTCGTCGCCATCGACGACTCGTTCGACAACGCCTCCGTTGCCGGACTCCCCATCATCGACAACAACCAGGAGACCGACGTATGACCACCAGCACCCTTTCAGAGGCCCGCCGTCTCGACGTGCAGACCCTGACGGAGCGCTTGACCACCGATTCCGCCCCGCGACTGCTGGACGTCCGCACACCCGCCGAGTTCGAGAACGCTCACATCCCGGGCTCGTACAACGTTCCCCTGGACACCCTGCGCGAGCACCGTGACGAGCTGCGCAACCACCTCGACGAGGACGTGGTCCTGGTCTGCCGTTCCGGCAACCGCGCCGAGCAGGCCGAGAAGGCGCTCGCAGAGGTCGGCCTTCCCGGGCTCCGCGTCCTCGAGGGCGGCATCGTCGGCTGGGAGAACGCGGGCGCGCCGCTGAAGCGCGGGCGCGAGACCTGGGATCTGGAGCGGCAGGTCCGGTTCACCGCCGGCTCGCTCGTGGCCGCCAGCGTCCTGGGCAGCGCCGCAGCACCCCGGCTGAAGTGGCTCGCAGCGGGCGTGGGCTCCGGCCTGGTCTTCGCGGCAGTCAGCAACACCTGCGCCATGGGCAACGTCCTGGCCAAGATGCCGTGGAACCGGGGTGCGGCCGCGTCTTGCGACGTGAGCGACGTGGTCAGGGCCCTCGCCGAGGGGGCCTGATCGGCGTGTCCGTCACATTGGGTGTCGTCCTGCTGCTCTCGGTCCTGATCGGCCTGTCCCTGGGCGTGCTCGGTGGCGGCGGATCGATCCTGACCGTCCCGATCCTGGTCTACGTCGCCGGGCTCGACCCCAAGGAGGCGATCGCTGCCTCCCTCTTCGTCGTCGGCGTCACGTCGGCTGCCGGCGCGATCAGCCATGCACGCGGGGGTCGGGTCAAGTGGCGGACCGGGCTGCTGTTCGGCGCAGCCGGCATGGCGGGCGCGTTCGCAGGCGGCCTGCTCGGCGGCTACATCCCCGGTGAGCTGCTGCTCGTCGCGTTCGCCGTGATGATGGTGGCGACCTCGATCGCCATGCTTCGGGGCCGTCGTACAGCGGACCCGACGAAGGTCCACACCGAGCTGCCCGTCTTTCGGGTGCTGCTGGACGGTGCCGTCGTCGGGCTCGTGACCGGACTGGTCGGCGCCGGCGGCGGGTTCCTCGTCGTACCTGCGCTCGCGCTCCTCGGCGGGCTCCCCATGTCGGTGGCGGTCGGCACCTCGCTGGTCGTCATCGCCATGAAGTCCGCGGCGGGGCTGGCCGGTTACCTCACCTCGGTGCAGCTGCCCTGGGGCCTGGTGCTCGGCGTGACCGCGGCCGCGGTGCTCGGCAGCGTGATCGGCGGACGCCTGGCGGGACGGGTGCCGGAGACGGCCCTGCGCAAGTCGTTCGGATGGTTCGTGCTCGCGATGGGCACCTTCGTGCTGGTGCAGCAGGCTCCGGCCGGCGCCGTCGTGCCGATCGTGGTCGTCATCGCGGCGCTGGGCCTGGCCGCAACCGCCTGCTGGAACTTCGTGCAGGCCTGCCCGCTCAGACGGGCCATGCAGCACGCCTGAACACACGAGGAGCCCGGCCCTCGGCCGGGCTCCTCGTCTGCGTCGGATTTCTCCGTCCATGGCGCCCTCCTGTGGCTAGGGTGGCGTGGTGGACATCACAGTCTTCAACGCCCTCCCCGAGGGCGATGCCGAGGAAGTCGTCTCCGGCTGCCTCGGCGTGCACCGGTGGGTCCGGGAGGTGGTGGACGGCCGGCCGTACGTCGATACGGCGGCGCTGGCTGAGCAGGCCCGTGTCAGCGCCCTGGACCTCTCCGACGACGAGCTGACCGCCGCACTGTCGCGCCACCCGAGGATCGGGGAACGACCCGGGGGCGCCGGCGCCGAGGCGACGTACTCCAGGACCGAGCAGGCTGGGGTCGATCCCGCGGACGAGGAGCGGCTACGCAAGGGGAACGCGGCCTACGAGAACCGGTTCGGGCACGTGTTCCTGATCCGAGCCGCCGGACGAAGCAGCGCCGAGATCCTGTCCGAGCTCGAACGGCGCCTGGGCAACGACGCGGCGACCGAGCGCGGCGAGACCGTGGCCGCGCTGCGTGACATCGCCCTGCTCCGTCTGGGGCAGGTGGTCGCATGAGCCAGGTGACGACGCACGTGCTCGACACCGCGGCCGGACGCCCCGCAGCCGGGGTCACCGTCACCCTCGAGGGTGACGACGGTGTCGTGGCCACCGCGACGACCGACACCGACGGCCGGGTCAGTGACCTGGGACCGCAGCAGCTGGCGCCCGCGACGTACCGGCTGCGCTTCGACACCGGCGAGCACAGCCCCTTTTTCCCGGAGGTGGTGATCGCGTTCACGGTGGATGGCGATGCGCACTTCCACGTGCCGCTGCTGCTGAGCCCCTTCGGATACTCGACCTACCGGGGCAGCTGAGATGGCTGTCGTGCTGGGCGCCAACCGCTACGGGAAGTCCGAGACCCGGTTGTTCCGGGTGCATCGCGACACCGACCGGCACACCGTGCGCGACCTCAACGTCTCGACCTCCCTGACCGGCGACTTCGCTGCCGCACACCTGGAGGGCGACCAGAGCCACGTCCTGCCGACCGACACCCAGAAGAACACCGTCTTCGCCTTCGCCAAGAAGGTCGGCGTCGGTGAGATCGAGGAGTTCGCACTGGCGCTCGCGCGCCACTTCGTCGGCGACGTCGAACCCGTGTCCGAGGCGCGCGTGCGGATCGAGGAGTACTCCTGGCAGCGGATCGACGACCACGCCCACTCCTTCACCCGGGCAGGGCAGGAGGTGCGCACCACCGAGGTGGTCGCCGACGGAGCCGGCGACCACGTCGTCAGCGGGCTCGAGGACCTGGTGATCCTGAAGTCCACCGGATCCGAGTTCGCCGGGTTCCTGGTCGACGAGTTCACCACGCTTGCCGAGACCCACGACCGCGTCTTGGCTACCCGGCTCACCGCGCGGTGGCGGTACGCCGCGACGTCCGACCGCGTCGACTGGGCGACGACGTACGCCGGGGTGCGCAGCGTGCTGCTCGAGCGGTTCGCCAACGTGCACTCGCTGGCGCTCCAGCAGTCCCTGTGCGAGATGGGAAAGGGCGTGCTCGAAACGCACCCCGAGATCGCCTCCATCGACCTCGTCGCCCCCAACATCCACCACGTCGCGGTCGACCTCGCCCCGTTCGGCCTGGAGAACCCCGGCGAGGTCTTCCACGTGACGGACCGGCCCTACGGGCTGATCGAGGTCACCATGGAGCGGGAGGACTGATGGAGTTCCACTCCCCCACCTCGCTGGCCGACGCCCTCGCTGCCCGAGCCGAGCACGCCGGAACGGTCCCAATCATGGGAGGCACCGACGTGATGGTCGAGCTGAACTTCGACCGGCACCGTCCCGAGGCGCTGCTCGACCTGACCCGGGTCCCCGAGCTCGCCACGTGGGAGCCGGTGAACGGCGAGATCCGGCTCGGCGCCGGCGTCTCCTACACACGGGTGATCGAAGAGCTCGGTGACGAGCTTCCGGGCCTGGCGATGGCCTCACGCACCGTCGGGTCGCCACAGATCCGCAACCGCGGCTCCGTGGGCGGCAACCTCGGCGCCGCCTCACCGGCCGGCGACGCGCACCCGGCGCTGCTCGCTGCTTTCGCCGAGGTCGAGCTGGCGTCGAGCTCGGGAGTGCGCCGGGTGCCGGTCGAGGAGTTCTACACCGGACCCAAGTCGCACGTGGGCCGTCCCGACGAGCTGATCACCGCGATCTGGGTCAGGCCGGCGTCCGGCCCGCAGCAGTACACCAAGATCGGCACCCGCAACGCGATGGTGATCGCGGTCGCTGCGTTCGGGCTCGCGCTGCACCCCGAGGACCGGCTGGTCGGCACGGGCATCGGGTCCGCAGCACCGACGCCGCGTCGCGCCCGGGAGGCCGAGGCCTTCATCGCCCGCGAGCTGGACTGGGACACCCGCGGTGACCTCGCGCCCGCGGCGGCGACCGAGTTCGGCCGGCTGGTTGCGGCCGCCGCCTCCCCCATCGACGATGTCCGGGGTACGGCGGCCTACCGCCTGCACTCGCTGTCGGTGATCGCTCGTCGCTGCCTCACGTGGGCGTGGACGTCGTACCAGCAAGGGGGACGCGGATGAAGGTCACGATCACCGTGAACGGCGAGCGCCGCCAGGCCGACGACGTGTGGGAGGGCGAGAGCCTGCTCTACGTGCTGCGAGAGCGGATGGGTCTGCCCGGCTCGAAGAACGCGTGCGAGCAGGGCGAGTGCGGCTCGTGCACGGTCTACCTCGACGGCGTGATCTGCTGCGCCTGTCTGGTCGCGGCCGGCCAGGCCGACGGCCGTGAGGTCGCAACGGTCGAGGGCCTCGGTTCCGAGGACCAGCTACATCCGGTGCAGGAGGCGTTCATCGACGCCGGTGCCGTCCAGTGCGGCTTCTGCACCCCCGGCCTGCTCGTCGCCACCCACGACCTGCTCGCCCGCGACCCGGACCCCGACGACTCCGAGATCCGCGAGGCGCTTGCCGGGAACCTGTGTCGCTGCACCGGCTACGAGAAGATCATCGACGCCGTGCACCTGGCCGCGGAGCGGATGCGATGAGCCGCCTGGTCATCGACGCCTGCGCGGTGGTCACCATGGACGGCGACCGGACCGAGCATGCGGTGGGGCACGTCGTCATCGACGGGCACCGGCTCGCCTCCGTCGGTGCGGGTCCCGCACCCCGCGACCTTGAGGGTGCGACGTACGTCGACGCCCGCGGCTGCCTTGCCACGCCGGGGCTGGTCAACACCCACCACCACCTGTACCAGTGGCTGACTCGTGGCCATGCCGTCGACCACACCCTGTTCGAGTGGCTCACCACGCTCTACCCGGTCTGGGGCTTCCTGGACGAGGAGTCGGTGCGGACCGGAGCCATCGGCGCCCTGGTCCAGCTGGCCCGGACCGGCTGCACCACGACGATGGACCACCACTACGTGTTCCCGACGGGCGGCGGCGACCTGCTCGGCGCGGAGGTCGAGGCCGCCCGGACGGTGGGACTGCGCTTCCTGCCGACCCGAGGCTCGATGGACCTGGGTCAGAGCAAGGGTGGGCTGCCACCAGACCACGTCGTCGAGGAGATCGACGCCATCCTCGAGGCGACCGCGGACGCGATCGACCGCCACCACGACGCCTCGCCCGACTCAATGCTGCGGGTCGGAGTGGCGCCCTGCTCCCCGTTCTCCGTCACCGGCGACCTGTTGAAGCAGGCTGCGGTGCTGGCCCGCGACAAGGGCGTCCGGCTGCACACCCACCTCGCCGAGACCCGGGACGAGGACAACTTCTGCCACGAGCGGTTCGGCTGCTCCCCCGTCGAGTACGTCGACTCGCTCGGCTGGCTCGGCCCCGACGTGTGGCTCGCGCACGGGATCCACTTCGACGACACCGGCATCGAAGCGCTCGCCCGCTCGGGGACCTCGGTGGCCCACTGCCCCTCCTCGAACGCACGGCTCGGCGCCGGCATCTGCCGCACCCGCGACCTGCGGGACGCCGGTGTCGCGGTCGGGCTCGGGGTCGACGGAGCCGCCTCCAACGAGGCAGCGTCCCTCGTCGAGGAGCTCCGGCACGCGGTGCTCTTCGCGCGCAGCGTCGGAGGGCCCCAGGCACTGACGGTGCGCGACGGGCTCGAGATGGCCACCCTCGGCGGCGCCAGGGCGCTCGGCTGGGACGACCAGATCGGCTCCCTCGAGGCAGGAAAGCTCGCGGACGTCGCCCTGTGGCGTGTGGACACAGCAGCGCACGCCGGCATCGCTGATCCGGTCGCGGCGCTCGTGCTGGGGCCCCCGCCACCGCTCGAGCTGCTCCTGGTGCAGGGGCGTCCGGTGGTGCGCCGGGATGCGGTGGTCGAGGTGGACGAGGAGCGGCTGGCGGTCGACGTACGCGATGCCTCGGAGGCGCTGCTGCGCAGGGCGGTGGACCGATGACGGGCACCGGCGTCGAGAAGGCCACCCGGCCGGTCCGGGGCGGGGTCGGTGAGTCCCCGGTCCGCCCCGACGCGACCCCGAAGGTCACCGGCGACTTCGCCTACGCCAGCGACCTCTGGATGGATGACATGCTGTGGGGCGCGACGCTGCGCAGCCCGCACCCCTACGCCAGGATCCGCGGCATCGACGTCACCGAGGCGCTAACGACGGCCGGAGTGTTCGCCGTCCTCACTCACGAGGACGTGCCGGGCGAGAAGTACTACGGGCTCGAGCACCAGGACCAACCCGTGCTCGCGATCGACGTCGTCCGCTACCAGGGAGAGCCCGTCGCCCTGGTAGCCGCCGATCATCCGGAGACCGCGCGGCGGGCGATGCAGCGGATCGTCGTGGACTACGAGGTGCTCGAGCCGGTGGTCGACGCCCGGAAGGCGCTGCTGCCCGACAGTCCGCAGCTGCATCCGCACGGCAACCTGGTCCGTCACCTCAAGGTGCGCACCGGCGACCCGAACCCGACCGCCGACGTCGTCGTGTCCGGTGACTACGAGGTCGGCATGCAGGACCAGGCGTTCCTCGGGCCGGAGTCCGGGCTGGCCGTCCCCGACGAGTTCGGCGGGGTCGACCTCTACGTGGCGACCCAGTGGCTGCACGCCGACCAGCGGCAGATCTGCTCCGCGCTTGGCCTAGGACCCGACCAGGTCCGGCTCCAGCTGGCCGGGGTCGGCGGCGCCTTCGGTGGTCGCGAGGACCTCTCCATGCACGTCCACGGCTGTCTGCTCGCGCTGTACACCGGCAAGCCGGTGAAGATGGTCTACAACCGCGAGGAGTCGTTCTTCGGTCACGTGCACCGACACCCCGCCTCCATGCACTACGAATACGGCGCAAACCGCGACGGCAAGCTGGTCTACGGCCACGCCACCATCCACCTGGACGGCGGCGCCTACGCCTCGAGCACCCCGGCCGTCGTCGGCAACGCCGGCACCATGGGTATGGGTCCCTACGAGATCCCGAACATCCACGTCGACTGCTACGGCGCCTACACCAACAACCCGCCCGCCGGCGCGATGCGCGGTTTCGGTGCGGTGCAGGTGGCTTTCGCGGTCGAGGCGATCATGGACAAGCTCGCCGAGACGGTCGGCCTCGACCCGGTCGAGATCCGGGTGCGCAACGGTTTCCGGGAGGGTTCCAAGGCGCCGACCGGCCAGGTGATCGACACCCCGGCACCTGTGGCCGAGCTCGTGGAGCGCCTGCGCGCGATGCCGCTGCCGGCTGACGAGCCGGCGGAGCTCGACCTTCGCCGGATGCCCGGCGGGGTGTCGAACACGACGCACGGGGAGGGCGTGCGTCGTGGTGTCGGCTACGCGGTGGCCTACAAGAACGTCGGCTTCTCCGAGGGCTTCGACGACTACTCGACCGCCCGCGTACGGCTGGAGGTCGTGGACGGCGAACCCCTGGTGACCGTGCACACCGCGGCCGCCGAGGTCGGGCAGGGGCTGGTCACCATCGAGCAGCAGATCTGCCGCACCGAGCTCGGCGTGGAGCGGGTCGTGGTTGCACCGGCGGACACCCGGATCGGGTCGGCCGGGTCCAGCTCGGCGTCCCGGCAGACCTACGTCACCGGCGGTGCGATCAAGACCGCGTGTGAAAGCGTCCGTGCGCTGGTCCTCACCCGCGCCGAGACACGGCTCGGCGTGCCCGTGCACGACCTCGCCCTCGAGTCCGGGCAGGTGGTCAGCCTCACCTCGGCGGCGACAATCAGCCTGGCGGACCTGCTCGGCGACGACTACGTCGAGGACATCATCGAGGGCAGGCACCGTCCGACGTACCCCGTCGACCCGGAGACCGGCCAGGGCTTCGCGCACGTGCAGTACGCCTTCGCCGCGCACCGTGCCGTCGTCGACGTCGACGTCGAGCTCGGCCTGGTGAAGGTGGTCGAGCTCGCCTGCATCCAGGACGTCGGCAAGGCGCTGAACCCTCAGGCGGTGGTCGGCCAGATTCAGGGCGGCAGCACCCAGGGCATGGGGCTGGCGCTGATGGAGGAGATCCAGATCGTCGACGGCAAGATCACCAACCCGTCCTTCACCGACTACCTGATCCCGACCATCCTCGACACCCCGCCGATGCCGATCGAGGTGCTCGAGTACGCCGACCCGCACGCGCCGTACGGCCTGCGTGGTGTCGGCGAGGCGCCCACGATCTCGTCGGGCCCCGCGGTCGTCGCTGCTGTACGTGCGGCCACCGGCGTCGACCTGCGCCGAGTGCCGATCCGGCCCGAGGATGTGACCGGCACCCGATGAGCAAAGACCTGCTGACCGACGACGCGCTCGCGTTCGTGACCGACCTGCAACGACGGTTCGGCCCCCGCCGTGACGAGCTCCTGGCCGCGCGTGCGGCCCGACGTGCGTCGGCCCGGTACGACTTCCTGGCCGAGACCGCCGACGTCCGCGCCGACGACTGGCAGGTCGCGCCTGCGCCCGCGGCTCTGCAGGACCGACGGGTCGAGATCACCGGACCGACAAGCCCGAAGATGGCGGTCAACGCTCTCAACTCCGGAGCCAAGGTGTGGCTCGCCGACCTCGAGGACGCCAACACGCCGCACTGGTCGAACGTGCTCGAGGGTCAGCAGGTGCTGTACGACGTGGCGCGGCACCGGCTCGAGTTCACCACGCCCGAGGGCAAGCACTATGCCCTCGGCGACGGCCCGCTCGCGATCCCGCTGGTCCGACCAAGGGGTTGGCACCTCGACGAGAAGCACGTGCCCGTCGACGGCCGACCGATGGTCGGGGCACTCCTCGACTTCGGCCTGCACTTCTTCCACAACGCCGCCGAGCTCGTCGACCGCGGCGAGGGACCGTTCTACTACCTCGCGAAGATGGAGAGCCACCTGGAGGCACGGCTCTGGAACGACGTCTTCACCCACGCCCAGCACGTGCTCGGCATCCCGCACGGCACGGTCCGGGCGACTGTGCTGATCGAGACGATCAACGCCGCGTTCGAGATGGAGGAGATCCTCTACGAGCTCCGCGCCCACGCCTCCGGCCTCAACGCCGGCCGCTGGGACTACCTGTTCAGCATCATCAAGAACTTCCGCGACGCCGGGGAAGAGTTTGTGCTGCCGGACCGGGCGAACGTGACCATGACGACGCCGTTCATGAAGGCCTACAGCGACCTGCTGGTAGCCACCTGCCACAAGCGCGGTGCCTTCGCCATGGGCGGCATGGCAGCGTTCATCCCGACCAAGGACCCGGCCACGAACGAGGCGGCACTCGCGAAGGTGCGCGCCGACAAGGAGCGTGAAGCCACCGCCGGGTACGACGGGTCGTGGGTGGCGCACCCCGGGCTCGTGGGCATCTGCCGCGAGGAGTTCGACAAGGTGCTCGGCGACCGACCCAACCAGCTCGACCGGCAGTTCCCGGAGACCGTCGTGACCGCGGCGGACCTGCTGGACGTCGCGTCCGCCTCGGGCGAGGTGACCGAGGCCGGCGTGCGGAGCAACGTCTCGGTCTCACTGCGTTACCTGGTCGCGTGGCTGAGCGGGAACGGAGCGGCCGCGATCGACAACCTGATGGAGGATGCCGCCACCGTAGAGATCTCCAGGAGCCAGCTGTGGCAGTGGATCCGGCACGGCACCGCGACAAACTCCGGCGTCGTGGTCACCCGCGGCTACGTCGCCGCGGTGGTCGAGGAGGATGTCGCGAAGATCGCGGCGTCACTCGACGACGCCGGCCGCGCGCGACTGGCCCAGGCCCGCGACCTGTTCCAGCAGGTCGTGCTCGACGAGGAGTACCTCGACTTCCTGACCGTCCCGGCCTACACGGAGTACGTCGAGTGAGCTCACCCCGTCTGACGCCTGCCGACCTGCGGGCGGTCGAGGAGATCATGGCGCCGGCCGACGCGGCCCTCGCCGTCGGTTACCCCGGCGAGTCCGGCGCGCGTCAGCCGGTGCACACGGTTTACGTCCCCGCCGACCGGGTGACCCCGAGACTGGTCGACGCGCTGGGGGCGGCCGCGCTGTCGGCTCTCGACGGGCACGATGCCGGATCGTTCGCGGCGGTGCTGGGTGCCGACCCGGCGGAGGTGTCCGCGGCCTGGCCGCTGCTCTTGGCCAAGCTGGAGAACGAGCCGGTCGAGGACCTACGGATCGACCTGGAGGACGGCTACCGCGGGCACGCCGACGACGAGGAGGACGCCCACGCCGTCGCCGCGGTCCGGGCGGTCGCGGCCGATCCCCCGCCGTACTGGGGTGTGCGGTTCAAGTCCTTCGAGGCGCCGACACGCTCGCGTGGTCTTCGCACGCTCGACCTGGTCGTCGCCGCCGCTCTCGAGGCCGGACCCCTGCCTGACGCCTTCCGACTGACCCTGCCCAAGGTGACCTCGGTGGAGCAGGTGACCGCGATGGCGTCGGTCTGTCGTCGGTTGGAGTCGGCCCACGGCCTGGACGAGGGGCAGCTGCGCTTCGAGGTCCAGGTCGAGACACCACAGGTGATCCTCGGGCCCGACGGCACCGCGACCGTTGCCCGGCTCGTCCACGCCGCCGAGGGGCGGTGCAACGGGCTGCACTTCGGCACCTACGACTTCACCGCAGCGCTGGGCATCGCCGCCGGTCACCAGGCCCTGGACCACCCGGTGGCAGACCACGCGAAGAACGTGATGCTGCTGGCGGCCGCCGGCACCGGTGTCCCGGTCTCCGACGGCTCGACCAACGTCCTTCCCGTCGGGTCACGCTCGGAGATCGAGGCGGGCTGGGCTCTGCACTTCCGGCTGGTACGACGGTCTCTGGAGCGCGGCCTCTACCAGGGCTGGGACCTGCACCCTGCCCAGCTCCCGACCCGCTACCTGGCGACGTTCCTGTTCTTCCGCTCAGGTCTGGAGCACGCCGCGATGCGACTGCGGTCGTATCTCGCGGGTGCGGAGGGAACCGTGCTCGACGAGCCGGCGACCGCCAAGGCGCTGGCCGGGTTCCTGAGGCGCGGGGTGCACTGCGGTGCGGTCACCGCCGAGGAGGTCACGTCGCTGACCGGCGCCTCGTCGGCGGTCCTCGACGACCTGGCTCTGCGACGGGTCGGCTGAGCCGTGGCCGACCTGGCGATCACTGGGCGCACGCTGGTCGGAGACCAGTTCACCTCGGCGACGGTCGTCGTCGACGGCGGCCGGATCGTCTCGGTGGAGAGCCCTGGTGAGGCCAACGGCGCGGACGAGCGGATCACCCTCACCGACGACCAGGTGCTGCTGCCCGGCCTGGTCGACACCCACGTGCACATCAACGAGCCGGGCCGCACCGAGTGGGAGGGCTTCGCCACGGCAACCCGCGCTGCCGCTGCTGGCGGCGTGACCACGCTGATCGACATGCCGCTGAACTCGATCCCGCCGACCATCGACGTCCCCTCACTGGAGGAGAAACGCCAAGCAGCGTTGGGGAAGGTGCACGTCGATGTCGGGTTCTGGGGTGGTGCCGTTCCGGAGTCGCTGGGTCGTCTCGGCGCGCTGCACGACGAAGGGGTGTTCGGGTTCAAGTGCTTCCTGGTGGACAGCGGCGTGCCCGAGTTCCCGCCGCTGACCCTGGCGCAGCTCGACGTCGCCCTGGCCGAGGTGGCGGCACTCGACGGGCTGCTGATCGTGCACGCCGAGGACGCCGGCGTGCTCGGTCTGGCACGGGCGTCCGCCGGTCCGTCGTACGCGGGGTTCGTCGGCTCTCGTCCTCACCAGGCCGAGGACATCGCGATCGCCGCGCTGATCGACCGAGCCGCGAAGAACCGCGCACGCGTGCACGTCCTGCACCTGTCGAGCGCCAGCGCCCTCCCCCGGATCGCTGAGGCTCGCGCGGCCGGCGTCGTGGTGAGCGTGGAGACCTGCCCGCACTACCTGACTCTGTCCGCGGAGCAGATCCCCGACGGCCACACCGAGTACAAGTGCTGCCCGCCGATCCGGGATGCCGCGAACCGCGAAGCCCTGTGGAATGCGCTCGTCGCGGGCCAGATCGACTGCGTGGTGTCCGACCACTCCCCCAGCACCGCGGACCTGAAGTGCCTCGACTCGGGCGACTTCGGCAAGGCGTGGGGCGGCATCGCGTCGTTGCAGCTTGGCCTGCCCCTGATGTGGACCGTCGCCCGCAGCCGCGGCATCGGGCTGCAGCAGGTGGTGCGCTGGATGTCGACGGCGCCGGCAGCCCTGGCCGGCCTGACGAGCAAGGGCACGATCGCGCCCGGCAAGGACGCGGACCTCGTCGTCCTCGCCCCCGACGAGTCCTTCGTCGTGGACCCGGCAGAGCTGCACCACCGCAACCCGGTCACGCCGTACGCCGGCCAACACCTGACCGGAGTGGTCCACGACGTCTGGGTCCGCGGGAGCCGCGTCGTCACCGCTGGTCGAGTGGGCGCCGACCCGGTCGGTCGACTGTTGAGAAAGGAGACGCGATGAGCGCATTCACCGAGCTGCCGGACCTCGCCTCGCGTGTCGTGGCCGGAAGCGTGGTGGCGGCCAACGACGAGCTGTTCGCTTCGCGGGAGAACCTGATCCGGCCCGAGCCCCCTGTGCCGGTGGACACCTTCGGCCACAAGGGCAAGGAGTACGACGGCTGGGAGACCCGTCGCCGGCGAGAGCCGGGGGTCGACTGGGCGATCGTGCGGCTAGGCGTGCCCGGCGTCGTGCGCGGCGTGGTCGTCGACACCGCCTTCTTCGTCGACAACTACCCACCCTTCGTCTCGGTGGAGGCCGCGCACGTGGACGGCTACCCCTCCCCCGCCGAGCTCGCCGAGCTCGACTGGCAGCCGATCGTTGCCAAGTCGCCTGCTCTCGGAGACACCGCCAACGAGTACGCCGTGACCGACGAGCGCGTGTGGACCCACGTGCGGCTCACCATCCATCCGGACGGTGGTGTTGCGCGCTTCCGGGTGCATGGCCATCCAGTCCCCGACCCACGGTTCCTCACGGGCACCATCGACCTCGCCGCTCTGGAGAACGGCGGCTCGTTCGTCGGCTGCTCGGACGCGTTCTACGGCTCGGCGGCCAAGCTGATCCTGCCCGGCCGGGCGCGACACATGGGCGAGGGCTGGGAGAACGCGCGACGCCGCGACGACGGGAACGACTGGGCGCTGTACAAGCTGGCCGGAGCCGGCGTCGTACGCCACGTCGAGCTCGACACGTCGTACTTCGTCGGGAACGCACCGGGCTGGGTCCGTCTCGCCGGCGCGCACGTCGACTCAGACGACGTCGACTCGGCGGAGTGGTTCGACCTGGTGGAGAAGCAGCGGTCCCAGCCCGACACCCGGCACCGGTTCCTCGTCGCGGATCAGCGGCCGGTTACGCACGTGCGTCTCGACGTCTACCCCGACGGCGGCATGGCACGGCTGCGCGTCTGGGGCGAGCTGGTGTAGGGCGGCCCCTTGTCGGCCACCGCGCTACGTCCGCAGCAGCGTCACGCCGGCCCAGACGTACCACGCGATGAACCCGAGGCCGAAGACGGCCGCGGCGTCCGCCGCCTGGGGTACGACCGTCGACAGGCCGGCCACGCCGACCACAATGCCCAGCACACACAGGCCACGGCTGAGGGCACCGGACCGCCGAGCCGCGAAGCTCAACAGGAGCACCCACAGGGCGCCCACCAGCTCGATGCCGCCGCCGAGCCCGTCCTGCACGGCGCTGACCGCGGACCACGTGGATATCGCCACCGCCCGG
>JBFIWG010000046.1:0-14242 GCA_041606495.1 Nocardioidaceae bacterium | reverse complement strand
CGCGCCGGTGGTTACGAGGTGGCCGAGCTGCGGGTCGACGGGGGAGCCACCACCAACGACCTGCTGTGCCAGATCCAGGCCGACGTCCTCGGTGTTCCGGTGCTGCGGCCGCGCCAGCTGGAGCGCACCGCGCTCGGCGTCGCCCACGTCGCAGGCGTCGGGGCGGGGCTCTGGCAGCTGGGCGACCTGGCGGAGCGCTGGGAGGTGGACCGCGTGTTCGAGCCGGAGATGCCCGAGTCGCGACGCGAGGAGCTGTACGCCGGTTGGCAGGCTGCAGTCGCCACCGTGACCGGTCACTGACCGACAGGGAAGAGGAGCTCGACATGACCGTGGTGCCGGACGGCCGGAAGCTGCTTCGTCTGGAGGTCCGCAACGCGCAGACCCCGATCGAGAAGAAGCCGGAGTGGATCAAGACCAAGGCCAAGATGGGGCCGCAGTACCGCGAGCTGCAGAACCTGGTGAAGTCCGAGGGGCTGCACACGGTGTGCCAGGAGGCGGGCTGCCCGAACATCTTCGAGTGCTGGGAGGACCGCGAGGCGACCTTCCTCATCGGCGGTGACCAGTGCACCCGGCGCTGCGACTTCTGCCAGATCGACACCGGCAAGCCGCAGCCGCTCGACCGCGACGAGCCGCGCCGGGTGGCCGAGTCCGTGCAGGCGATGGGGCTGCGCTACGCCACGATCACCGGGGTGGCCCGCGACGACCTGCCCGACGGTGGGGCCTGGTTGTACGCCGAGACCGTCAAGCAGATCCACGCGCTGAACCCCGACACCGGGGTGGAGAACCTGATCCCGGACTTCAACGGGCAGCCCGACCAGCTGCGCGAGGTGTTCGAGTCCCGCCCCGAGGTGCTGGCCCACAACGTGGAGACCGTGCCGCGGATCTTCAAGCGGATCCGGCCGGCGTTCCGCTACCAGCGCTCGCTCGACGTGATCACCGCGGCCCGCGACTTCGGCCTGGTCACCAAGTCCAACCTGATCCTGGGCATGGGCGAGACCCGCGAGGAGGTCTCCCAGGCGTTGCGCGACCTGCACGACGCGGGATGTGAGCTGATCACCATCACCCAGTACCTGCGGCCCTCGCCGCGGCACCACCCGGTCGAGCGGTGGGTCAAGCCCGAGGAGTTCGTCGAGCTCAAGGACGAGGCCGACCAGATCGGGTTCTCCGGCGTCATGTCCGGACCGCTGGTGCGCTCGTCGTACCGCGCGGGCCGGCTGTACAAGCAGGCGCTCGAGTCACGCGAGCGCGCAACCCAGAGCGTCTGAGACACTTACCTCTCAACCACAAAGCGACGCAGAACGAGGCAGCAGGACGATGGCTAAGAAGGACCGACCGGCAAAGGCGAAGAAGCAGGGCCGTCTGAGCCAGATCGCGGCCAGCTACCGGATGACCAAGCAGTCCGACAAGCGGATCGGTTTGATCCTGCTCGGCACGTTCCTCGTGGTCGCCCTGGTGACCTTCGGCCTGCTCTTGCTGGTGCCCGGGCACTGGGCGCTCGACCTCATCGGCGCCATCCTGTTCGGCATCCTCGCGGCGCTGATCATCTTCGGCCGCAGGGCGCAGTCGGCCGGCTACGCCCAGATCGAGGGCAAGCCCGGTGCGGCCGCGGCTGCCCTCGGCATGCTCCGCCGTGGCTGGAAGCTCGACCCGGCGATCGCGTTCAACAAGAACCAGGACGTCGTGCACCGGGTGGTCGGCCCGCCCGGCATCGTCCTGGTCGGTGAGGGCAACCAGAACCGCCTCAAGTCCCTGCTGGCCAACGAGCGCCGCAAGCACGAGCGAGTGGTCTCGGAGATCCCGATCCACGAGGTCATCGTCGGCGAGGGCCCGGACGCCGTCCCGGTCAGCAAGGTGGTCCGCAAGGTCCAGAAGCTCGGCCGCAAGGTCAAGCCGGCCGAGATCACCGACGTCCTCGCCCGTCTCAAGGCCCTCGACGCGAACCGGTCCAACATCCCGCTCCCCAAGGGGCCGATCCCGACCAACCTCAAGGGCGCCCGGCAGAACATGCGTGGTCGCTGAACCTCAGGTCCCGTCGCCCACTCCCCGGTAGGTTGATCAGCAGGCCGAGCCTTGGGGAGGAACATGATGGCGGTACCCGGATCCCGCATCCCGGACAACGCACCCGAGGACCTGGCGCGACGGGAGCTGTTCGCTGTCGACGCCTACCTGCGTGAGTTCGACTCGGCCGTCGAGGACGTCGACACCGAGCAAGGCCGCGTGCTGCTCCGTCGTACCGCGTTCTACCCCGGAGGCGGCGGGCAGCCGTACGACGTCGGCACGCTGCGATGGGGCACGGGCGAGGCCCAGGTGACACGGGTCGGTCGGGACCAGGGCCGGATCTGGCACTGGCTCGACACCGATGAGCTGCCCGACCGCGGGGTCGAGGTGGAGGGGCTGCTCGACTGGGAGCGTCGACACCTCACCATGCGCACGCACACGGCCCTGCACATCCTTTGCGGAGTGATCTGGGCGGACCACCGGGTCGCGGTGACCGGCGGGAACATGGACCCGGGCAAGGGTCGGCTCGACTTCCCGCTGGAGTCCATGTCGGCCGAGTTCGGCCGGCAGGTTGAGGCCCGGATCAACGAGGAGATCGCCGCCGCCCACGACATCCTCGTGGAGTTCGTCGGCCGCGAGGTGGCCGACGAGGACCATGCCCTGATCCGCACCGCAGCCAACCTCATTCCACGCGAGATCGACCCGCTGCGCGTGATCGACATCGTCGGCCTGGACAAGCAGGCCGACGGCGGCACGCACGTGCTCAGCACCGCCGAGGTCGGCCGGGTCGTCGTCACCGGCACTGAGTCCAAGGGCAAGGGGAACAAGCGCGTCCGCCTCGAAGTCGTCGATCGACAAGACAAACCATGAAGATTCGACCGATCTTCCGCACGGACACCAATCCACCGACCCCGAGGTGACGAACCCCCGACATGAGCGCTCCTAGGAAGACCCGATGACCGCGGCGTACGACGACCGCCCGACCGTGGCCGTCGTGGGCGGCGGTGTCTCCGGGCTGACCGCGGCGTACCTGCTTCAGCGCACCCACCACGTCACCCTCTTCGAGGCCGACCCGCGTCTCGGCGGCCACGCCCACACCCACGACGTCGAGCTGGGCACCGGCCAGACCGTGCCCGTGGACTCGGGGTTCATCGTGCTCAACGACCGGACCTATCCGCTGCTGCGCAGGCTCTTCGCCGAGCTGGACGTCCGCACCCGGCCGACCGAGATGAGCATGAACGTCTCCTGCGACGGCTGCGGCCTGACCTACACCGGCGGACGCAAGGCCAACGGCATCTTCTCCCAGCGTCGGCGCGCCCTGGACCCGAAGTTCTGGCGGCTGCTGCTGCAGATCCGCAAGTTCCAGAAGCAGGCGCTGATGCTGCTCGAGGAGGACTCGGCCTCCGAGATGACCTACGCGGACTTCCTGGACAAGCACGGATTCGACCAGCACTTCATCAGCCACTACGCCCTGCCCGTCGTCTCCTGCGTCTGGTCCATGGGTCACCGCGAGTCGCTGGCCTACCCCGCGGCGTACCTCTTCGCCTTCCTGCGGCACCACGGCTTCCTGACCCTCGGTGACTCCCCCACCTGGCACACCGTGATCGGCGGGTCGCGCTCCTACGTCGAGGCGATCACCACGCGGCTCGACGTGGTCCGACCCGGAACCCGGATCACCGCAGTGAGCCGCAAGCCGGAGGCCGTCGAGATCGACGACGAGCACGGCGAGCACCACTCCTTCGACAAGGTAGTCATCGCGACCCACGCGAACGACGCCCTGTCGCTGCTCACCGACGCCGACGAAGCGGAGACCGACCTGCTCGGCTCGTTCGGCTACTCGACGAACGTCGCGTGGCTGCACCGCGACGAGAGCGCGCTGCCCTCGCACGTCCGCGCCCGGGCGAGCTGGAACTACCGGCTCGAGGCCTGTGACACGGTCACCGACCGGACCCGGGTGTCGTACTGGATGAACCGTCTCCAAGGTCACCCCGACAGTGATCCGCTGATCGTGACGCTCAACCCCGCCGACGGCGCTGCGCCGCAGCAGGTGATTGCCAAGATGACCTACGAGCACCCGACGTACACCGGCCGCTCAGTCGCCGCGCAGCAGAAGCTCGCGGCGCTCAACACCCACCGGGTCGCGTTCGCCGGCGCCTACCACGGCTGGGGATTCCACGAGGACGGTTGCCGCTCGGGGGTGGCGGCCGCCGAGGCTCTGGGAGCGTCGTGGTGACGGCTCTCGCTCCCTCCGGACCGGCGACGACGCGCGCCGTGGTCTTCCACCGCCGCTCACGTCCGTTCACCTACGAGTTCACGCACCGTACGACGATGTGGCTGGTCGACATCGCCGACCCGAACGCGTCCTTCCCACTCTGGCTCCGCCCCTTCGCCAGCTTCCGTTCGCGCGACCACTTCACCAACGACGACCGGCCGCTGACCGAGAAGGTGCGCACGTTCCTCGACGCCCAGGGGATCCCCTGGTCCGCGGACCGAGTGCTGATGCTGGCCAACGCGCGCAGCTTCGGCTACGTCTTCGACCCGCTGACCACCTTCTTCTGTTTCGACGCCAACGGAAACCTCGAGGGCGTGCTGGCTGAGGTGCACAACACCTACGGCGAGCGGCACTGCTACCCGCTCTCGACCGAGGAACGCTCCGCCTCGGTGGACAAGGAGTTCTATGTCTCTCCGTTCTTCGCGGTGGAGGGGCGCTACGACATCCGCACCAGGCTGACCGACGGTGAGGTCGCGATCGCGATCTCGCTGACCGCACCCGACGGCCGGCCCGTGTTCGCCGCGTCCGTGCACGGGGAGCTTGCCCCCGCCACACGAACCCGCACGCTCCGAGCGGTTGCCCGCAACCCGCTCCCCTCACAGCGGGTGTCGGCGCTGATCCGCTGGCACGGCATCCGCTTGTGGCTACGACGACTACCGGTGGTCCCCCGCCGACCGCACCAGGCACCGAAAGGCATGGCATGACCCAGGAGATCCAGATCGACTCGCTCGAGCAGGGCACGACCGCTGCCGCTCGGGCCTACCCCGAAGCGCCGGCGTATGGCCTCCGGGCCGCGGTGGCCAAGAAGGCGCTCAGCCGGATCCTGCGCAAGGTGCCCGTGACCGCCCGTTTGGCGACCGGTGAGGTCTTCGGGACCGGCGCTCCGCCGGCACTCGAGATCCACGACCCGACCTCCTTCTTCGCGCGGCTCGGGCACAGCCCGATGATCGGGCTCGGCGAGTCCTACATGGCCGGTGAGTGGTGCGCCGCTGCGGACACCGATCTGGCCGATGCCCTCGCACCGTTCGCGGAGCGGCTCACCGACCTGATCCCACCGTCGTTCTACCGGTTGCGGCACGTCGTACTCCCCCGGCTGCTGAGCTCGGAGGAGAACACCCACGACGGGGCCCGACGGAACATCCACCGGCACTACGACCTGTCCAACGAGATGTTCGAGCAGTTCCTCGACCCGTCCTTGTCGTACTCGTCGGCGCTGTTCGAGCAGCTTGACCCGCCTCCGGCACTGGCCGACCTCGAAGCCGCCCAGCTGAACAAGGTCGACGCGATCCTGGACACCGCCGGTGTCCGCGAGGGCAGCCGGGTGCTCGAGATCGGCACCGGATGGGGCACGCTCGCGATCCGCGCCGCCCAGCGCGGCGCCCACGTCACCACGGTGACCATCTCCGCGCAGCAGGCGGCGCTGGCCCAGAAGCGAGTCGATGCAGCAGGGGTGGGCGACCTGGTGGACATCGCCCTGCGGGACTACCGCGACCAGACCGGCGAGTTCGACGCAATCATCAGCGTCGAGATGATCGAGGCCGTCGGCGAGAAGTACTGGCCGACGTACTTCTCCAAGATCGACTCGCTGCTGGCGCCCGGCGGGAAGGCAGCGATCCAGGCGATCCTGCTGGAGCACCACCGGATGGTGGCCACGCGGAACACCTACGGGTGGATCCACAAGTACATCTTCCCGGGCGGGCTGCTGCCGTCCACCGAGGCGATCGAGGGCGTGCTCACGGAGCACACCTCGCTGCGGGTCTCCGACATCGCGTCGATGGGCCAGCACTACGCCCACACGCTGCGGCTGTGGCGGGAACAGTTCCTCGCCAACTGGGAGAACGTCGAGGCCCTCGGCTTCGACCAGACGTTCCGCCGGATGTGGGAGTTCTACCTGGCCTACTGCGAGGCCGGTTTCCGCACGGGCTACCTCGACGTGGCGCAGATCAGAATCGAGCGGTGAACCAGTCGCGGGCAAGCTGCGCAGCCTGGGTCAGCGTGCCCGGCTCCTCGAACAGGTGGGTCGCCCCGGGTACGACGGCCAGGTCGTTCTCGCAGGTGAGCTGAGCCTGTGCCCGGCGGTTGAGCCCGAGCACCTCCACGTCGTGACCGCCCACGATCAGCAGCGTCGGCGCGCGAACCGCGGCGAGCCTGGGCCCGGCCAGATCGGGCCGACCTCCGCGCGAGACGATCGCGGCGATGTCCGCGTCGGGATCGGCAGCCGCCCACAGCGCAGCCGCTGCGCCCGTGCTGGCACCGAAGTACCCGATCGGCAGTGACGGCGGCGTCTCCGCACGCACCCACTGGGTCGCGGCAGTCAGACGTCGCGCCAGAAGCTCGATGTCGAAGACGGCCGAGCGGTCCACTTCCTCGGCGGCCGTGAGCAGGTCGAAGAGCAGGGTCCCGACTCCGACGTCGTGGAGCACCGACGCGACGTACCGGTTGCGTCGACTCAGCCTGCTGCTGCCGCTGCCGTGCGCGAAGACCACGATCCCGGTGGCATCGGCCGGGACGGTCAGGAAGCCGGGGAGCCGGAGGTCCCGCACGGCGACCGTCACCTCCTCGTCGACCGACTGTCGTGCAGAAGCACCTCCTGGGGCGGGCGTCCTGCTCAGCAGGTCGATCACCTCCGAGTCAGAGGTGGGCGAGAAGTCGTTGTAGAACTGACCGATGGCGTAGAACCCGGGTGGGGTGTCGAGACAGACGAAGTCGTCGGTGACCCCTGCGAAGCGCTCCTCGCAGTCGATCGGACCCACGGGTGCGGCCATCACGACGCTCTTGGCGCCGTGTGCCCAGGCAACCTGGCAGGCGGCGGCGGCGGTGGAGCCGGTCGCGATGCCGTCGTCGACGATGACCGCGGTCTTGCCTTCCAGCGCCTCGCGCTGACGCACCCCACGGATCCACGCGCTGCGACGCTCGAGCTCAGCGCGCTCCTTCTCCTCGACCGCTTCGAACTCAGCGTCGCTGACCCCGGCCAGCTCCCGGACCCGCTCGTTGACGACCGTGACGCCGTCCTCCCCCACTGCGCCCATGGCCAGCTCCGGCTGCGACGGCACGCCGAGCTTGCGCACCACGATGACGTCCAGGGGTGCGTGCAGCTCTTCCGCGACCTCGAAGGCGACGGGAACACCACCGCGAGGGAGGCCCAGAACGACCGTGTCCGGGCCCTTCAGGTAGTGAAGTCGGCGCGCCAGCCTACGTCCGGCGTCCTTGCGATCCCTGAGCACACCTCGACGCTAGGACTCAGTGCGGGGTCAGGACCACGGGCGTTGGTCCCGAGCTCAGCGCCGGAGGGTCAGGGTTCCCACGGCGAGATCGTGCAGCCCTCGCCGGTCGCGGTTGAACACCAGCGGCGGGATCACCAGGCAGATGAGCGCCGTGCGTACAAGCGCCTGCAGCAGGTTCACCGGCTTGCCGTCGACCCTGACCACCACAACGCGCAGCACCAGCTGGCCGAAGGAGCTACCGACCAGGGCGGTGAAGAGCGACGCCTCCAACCAGAAGACGCCCAGCGTCGCCCACTGCGACAGACCCTCACCGGTCCACACCCTCGTCCCGATGAACAGCGCCACCACGAGCATCGACGCCGCCCAGTCGACGCAGAGCGCGAGGAACCGACGACCCCATGAGGCCACAGATCCACGCCCCTCCGGCGGTAGGCCCAGGCGTTCGCCGGGGTACGCCGGATCGGTTGCTGCAGAAGGGGAAGGACGGTCGTTCACGCGGCCAACGCTACCGGTCACGGCCAACCGGCCGACCACGAGCATCTGCCGGTGGATGATTGCGGCGGCCAGGTGTTACATGCGCGAAACAAACCGGATACGGTCACTTAATCGCCCGTACATAGGTTGCAGAACAGTGATGCAGCGCCGCATCGCCGTTTCTTGTGCAAAAGAACTGGGCCGCCCCATGCGCGCGGCCAAGGAGGACGAATGTTCGCAAACGCCGACGAGCTGCTCAAGTACGTCAAGGACGAGGGCGTCGAAATGGTCGACGTCCGTTTCTGTGACCTCCCGGGTGTGATGCAGCACTTCACGGTGCCCGTCTCATCCTTCGACCAGTCGGTCTTCGAGGACGGCCTCAACTTCGACGGCTCCTCGATCCGCGGTTTCCAGGCCATCCACGAGTCGGACATGTCGCTCTTCCCCGACCCGACCACGGCGTACCTGGACCCGTTCCGTGAGCGCAAGACCCTGGTCGTCAACTTCTTCATCCACGACCCGCTCACCGGTGAGGCCTACAGCCGCGACCCGCGCAACATCGCGCGCAAGGCGCAGGCATACCTGAAGAGCACCGGCATCGGCGACACCGCGTTCTTCGCTCCCGAGGCTGAGTTCTACGTGTTCGACTCGGTCCGCTTCGAGACCACCCAGAACGCCGGGTACTACCACATCGACTCCGAGGCCGGAGCCTGGAACACCGGCGCCGAGGGCGACAACCGCGGCTACAAGGTGAAGTACAAGGGCGGCTACTTCCCCGTCGCGCCGTACGACCACTTCGGCGACCTGCGTGACGAGATCACCGTCGAGCTGGAGAAGGCCGGCCTGATCGTCGAGCGCGCCCACCACGAGGTCGGTACGGCCGGCCAGGCGGAGATCAACTGGCGCTTCGACGAGCTGCTGCAGTCCGCCGACGCGGTGATGAAATTCAAGTACATCGTCAAGAACGTCGCCTGGCGCAACGGCAAGACAGCGACCTTCATGCCCAAGCCGATCTTCGGTGACAACGGCTCGGGGATGCACGTGCACTCCTCGATCTGGAGCGACGGCGAGCCGCTGTTCTACGACGAGGCCGGGTACGCCGGACTCTCCGACATGGCCCGCTACTACATCGGCGGTCTGCTGAAGCACGCCCCGTCGCTGCTGGCGTTCACCAACCCGACGGTGAACTCCTACCACCGTCTGGTCCCCGGCTTCGAGGCCCCGGTCAACCTGGTCTACAGCCAGCGCAACCGCTCGGCCTGCATCCGGATCCCGATCACCGGCGCGAACCCGAAGGCGAAGCGGGTGGAGTTCCGCTGCCCCGACCCGTCGTCGAACCCGTACCTCGCCTTCGCCGCGATGCTGCTGGCCGGTCTGGACGGAATCAAGAACAAGATCGAGCCGCCCCAGCCCATCGACAAGGACCTGTACGAGCTGCCGCCGGACGAGCACGCCGACATCGAGACGGTGCCCGCTTCGCTCGGCGCAGTCATGGACTCGCTCGAGGCCGACCACGACTTCCTGCTCGAGGGCGGCGTGTTCACCTCGGACCTGATCGAGACCTGGATCGACTACAAGCGGACCAACGAGATCGCCCCGATGGCGCTGCGCCCGCACCCTCACGAGTTCGAGATGTACTACGACATCTGAGGAGAGAGGCGGAGGTACGCCGCGTGCGGAGCGAGCGTTGCGCCGAAGCCGAGCTCCGCAAGATGTCGGTGACCACGCCGACATCTGAACCTTCGTGACGAACGGCGCCTGACCTGCGAAGCAAGACTTCCAGGGTCAGGCGCCGTTCTTCGTGTCATGCCCCGACGGAGCGCGCTCGCTAGCGAGACACGGCGCAGCACCGCAACAGCAGAGGCCGCATGGCTTCCCGAGGCAGCGAATGGCAGAAAATCGACGGCAAACGTCTTTTCTGCCACTAGTGGCAGTAGAGCGAGCAGCGGAGAATTACTGCCATGGCAGTGATGCTGACTCCCCTCTCCGGCGTGCTGGCCACGCTGGTCCACACGCTGCCGGCAGGTCGCTACGACGGGCCGGGCCCGTTGACCCCTACCGCCTCCCACCTTTGGGACTACAGCTTCGACCCCTTGGAGGATCGGTGATGACCGCCCTGGTGCTGGTCGCCCTGTTCGCGGCCTTCCTGGTCGCGTTCTCGCGGTCAGGCATCCCCCGTGACCAGCGGACCCCCTGGCACGAGATGGACCTCGCCAGTCTCCTACAAGAGGTTATCGACGGCGCGAGCCGCTTCGCCGAGCTGCACTCGCGGCGATAACGGCCGCCGACGAACGCTGACTCCTTGCTGCGGCGGGCGGCGGCTGTGTCCACACGCTCGGTGAGTAGTGTCGGCTCGTGACCCAACCCGTGCACGACGCATGACCGAGGCGGAGCGAAGCTCGAAGCGCGCCGTCGAGCGCCCGCAGATCCCTGGCGAGATCTGGGTGCTGATCGGCTCGGCGTTCGTGATTGCGATCGGCTTCGGCCTGATTGCGCCGGTACTGCCGGCGTACGCGCGCAGCTTCGACGTCGGCGTCGCTGCCGCATCGGTGGTCGTCTCGGCGTTCGCGTTCTTCAGGCTTGTCTTCGCCCCTGCCGGCGGCGCACTCGTCTCCCGACTGGGTGAGCGACCGGTCTACCTCACCGGCCTGCTCGTGGTCGCTGCGTCCTCGCTCGCGACCGCCTTCGCCCAGTCGTACTGGCAGCTGCTGGTCTTCCGCGGGCTCGGCGGTCTCGGCTCGACGATGTTCACGGTCTCGGCGATGGCGCTGCTGGTCCGGCTGGCTCCGCCCAGCATCCGTGGGCGGGTGTCCTCCGCCTACGCGAGTGCCTTCCTCGTCGGCGGCATGCTGGGACCTGTGCTCGGCGGTCTGCTTGCGTCGTTCGGCCTGCGCCTGCCCTTCGTCGTGTACGCCGTCTCGCTGGTGATCGCGGCGGCCGTGGTCGGCCTCCGGCTGAGCGGGGCGCGCCTGCGACCGTCCTCGGATGCGCCGCCCACGCCGCCCATGCTGCTGCGCGAGGCGCTGGGACACTCTGCCTACCGGGCGGCTCTGGCCTCGGCCTTCGCCAACGGTTGGTGCAACTTCGGGGTCCGCGTGGCGGTGCTGCCCCAGTTCGCGCTGACGGTGTACGACCGGCCATGGGTCGCGGGCGTGGCGCTCGCGGTCGCGGCTGTGGGAACCGCTGCCACGCTGCAGGTCGCCGGGCGGCTGGCGGACTCCGTCGGGCGTCGACCGCTGGTCATCGCCGGCCTCGCGGTGACCGCTCTGGGGTTCGGTCTGCTCGGCCTCAGCGGCGACCTGCTGACACTGCTCCTCCTCTCCGCCGTGTCCGGCCTGGGAGCGGGTCTGGTCAATCCCGGGCAGCAGGCCACCGTCGCCGACGTGGTCGGCTCAGAGCGCAGCGGTGGCAGCGTGCTGGCGGCGTTCCAGATGGCCCAGGACTCCGGAGCGATCGTCGGTCCGATCCTCATCGGCGTGATCGCGGACCAGGCCGGCTTCGGCTGGGCGCTCGCGGCCACGGCGCTGGTCAGCCTGCTGGCGCTGCTCCCCTGGCTCGGCGCCGCCGAGACGCTTCCCGACGCGGCCGAGTCGCCGCCGTAGAGGTCAGCCCACCATGTCGGCCATGGCGACATCCTGGCCGTCGAGGGTGTGCGGGTCCTCGTCGATCGCCTCGACCGCGGGAGTGCTCTCGAACCCGACGGCCCGTCGCCGGTCGAGGTGGACCCCGGCGATCATGCACCGCACCGAGCCCCCGGCCAGCTCAATGGTGGGGATGTCGACGGCGACGATCTCGCAGGAATCCTCGATCGCCGCGACCTGCTCCGGACGTAGGCTGCGTCGCGCGCGTGCCGACATGGCCATGATGTAGCGGCGGCGGCCGTCCGGCGTACGACCGCACAGCTCCACGGCGTTGCCGGCGAACTCGCGGATCTGCTGCTCGGTCAGCTCGACGACAGTGCGTCCGTTGACGGTGAGGCGTTCGCGGACCTCGGCGCGACGCTGGATGTCGGGGATCATGTCCAGCGCGATCATCGCGACGTCGGTGCCGATGCAGGCGATCACGTTGGTGTGGTAGACCGGCACGCCCGTGGAGTCGACCGCATCGAAGGCCATGGGCTCGTAGCCGAAGTCCGTACAGAACCGCTCGAGCACGTGGGTGTCGGCCCGGTGGCTGCGCGCGGTGTACGCAACCCTCGAGACGTGATCGAGCACCATCGCGCCGGTGCCCTCGAGGAAGATGCCGTCGGGCTCGAGGCCGGAGTAGTCCACGATGGTCTGGACCCGGTACTGCGACTTGAGCATCTCGAGCACGTCCGCGCGACGTTCGTGGCGACGGTTGGACGCGTACATCGGGTAGACCGCGATGTTGCCTCCCGCGTGGGTGGAGAGCCAGTTGTTCGGAAAGACGCTGTCCGGGCGGGTGTGGTCCTTGTCCTCGAAGACGTGGACTCTGACGCCGGCGTCCTGAAGTGCGGAGGCAACCGCGTCCATCTCCGCCATGGCCCTGGCCGAGATGACGTCGTCGGACTCGCCCAGCGGCGGATCGCTCTGGAACGCGTTGTCGGCGGCCGTGGCGGGATTGGGGATGAACCGTTCCGCACGGATCAGGATGACGGCTGACGGGGCTTGGGCACTCACGGACAAAATGTAAGGCATTGCTCGAACGGCCCGGTCGGGCCCCCCGAGCAGTCCGCAGCCCACGTGCGTAGGGTGATCCGCACTCCCATGCAGACCTCCGAAACCCCCTTCGCCGAGCGCCGCCTGCTCCTGGCCGTGGACGCGCCGTCGCTGCTCCACCGCAACCACCACGCCCGCGCCGAGTCAGCGCTGCACGACCGCGGCGGTCGGCCGGCGTGGGCCTTGCACGGAATGCTGCGCCAGATTCTCGAGACGATCGACAGGTTCGCCCCCGACGCCGTCGTGTTCGGCCTCGACGACCGCACCCACTCAGTGCGGGCGGAGGCGTTCCCGGGCTACAAGGCCGGTCGTGCAGAGAAGGACGCCAAGCTGGTCGACCAGCTCGACCGCGCTGGGGCGATGCTCGACGCCCTCGGCCTCCACACAGTCACCCCGCCAGGCCTCGAGGCCGACGATGTCAACGCGTCGGCCGCTGCCTGGGCCGAGCGCGAGGACTGGAGCTGCGTGCTCATCACCTCCGACCGCGACTCCTTCGCCCACATCAGCAGCCACACAAGGGTCCTGCGCCTGATCAACGGCGGGCTCGCCGCCTCACCGCTGCTCAGCCCTACCAGCCTTCAGGCGCTCTACGGCATCGCCGCCGGGCACTATCTCGAGTACGCCGCACTCCGCGGCGACGCCAGCGACAACCTGCCAGGTGTGCCCGGAATTGGCGAGAAGACGGCTCCCGTTCTGCTGGCGCAGATGGGCTCCATGCAGGCGGTCTGGGCCGACATCGACCATGCGGACGGTGTCAACCTGGTGGCTGCTGTCGACTCCTACTGTGCAGAGAACGGGTTGCGCCGGATCGGCGCCGGGTTGCTCAAGCGGCTGGCCGCGCCCGGCGCCCGCGAGCGGTACGAGTTCAACCTGGCGATCATGTCGGGGCGCACCGACCTTGACCTTGGGCTGACGCCGGACGTCCCTGGGTCCGCAGGTCTGCTTCCGCTCGACCCCGGCCGGGTCTCGCGGGTAGTGGGCCACTTCGGGGTCGACGCGACCACGCGGCTGGCAGAGCGGGTGCTCACCGAGCAGCCGGCCTCGTCGGGCTGACCGTCCCTGCGAGGCGTCCTTGGGCTGAAATGTGCGCCCAGGACGGGGAATCTGCCTTCCTGCGAGACCGCGCGCTCCTCGCCAGGCCACCGGTCCAGTCCACCCCAGGGACGTATTTCATGCTTCTCAATGACATGTCATGGCATACCGGTCTGCGATCGGCCCAATCAACGTATACAGCGATCGCGCCTGTTCTCGTTTGATTGACAGAGGAGCGAACGCATGGTGAGTCTCAAGAGAATCGCGACCCGATTTGTGCCGGGGTAACCCAATAGGGGATCTCGCGGTGCCGGACCCGGAGGCTCGATTTTGAAGCCTGCCCTTCTCACAGTTACTGCCCTGTTGCTGGCCTTTGCCCCTTTGACGCTGGTTGCCGAGTCCTACGCCGCCCCCACCGTCATCTCGTTGACGCCGACCGACGACGCGACAGTGCGTCCGGGCTCCAAGGCCACGACCAACTACGGCTCGGCTCCTGACCTGTTGGTCGATGCCAGTTCCCAGAAGGACTTCCTCCTGCGATTCGAGGTCACAGGCGTGGGCGG
>JBFIWG010000045.1:0-14327 GCA_041606495.1 Nocardioidaceae bacterium | reverse complement strand
GCCGCTTCCATCGTCTGTTGCTGGTGCGTCACCACCGTGAGCTGGGCGGCGCCCCGCAGCGTGCCGACCAGCCGCAGGAAGCGATGCAGGTTGGCGTCGTCGAGCGCCGCCTCGACCTCGTCGAGGATGTAGAACGGCGAGGGGCGGGCCTTGAACAGCGAGACCAGGAAGGCCACCGCCACCAGAGACCGCTCGCCACCCGAGAGCAGCGAGAGCCGCTTGACCTTCTTGCCCGGGGGCCGCGCCTCGACCTCGACGCCGGTGGTCAGCATGTTGCCGGGGTCGGTGAGAACGAGCTTGCCCTCGCCTCCGGGGAACAGCCGCTTGAAGACGTGGTCGAAGGCGTCCCGGACGTCGTTCCATGCCTCGGTGAAGACCTGCTCGACGCGCTCGTCGACCTCTCGGACGATGTCCAGAAGGTCGCGGCGGGTCTTCTTGAGGTCCTCGAGCTGCTCGGTGAGGAACTTGTTCCGCTCCTCGAGGGCCGAGAACTCCTCGAGGGCGAGCGGGTTGACCTTGCCCAGCATCGAAAGGGCACGCTCGGCAGCGCGAAGCCGCTTCTGCTGCTCCTCGCGGACGAACGGCACTGGCTCCGCCTCAGCCTCATCGTCGGCCTTCTCCTCCCCGGGCACGGGGATCGAGGGCGGGACGAGGTTGTGGGGGCCGTAGTCGTTCACGAGGGCCTCGACGTCGAAGCCGAGCTCCTCGATGGCGCGCGTCTCCAGCTGCTCGATCCGCATCCGTTGCTGTGTCCGGGCCATCTCGTCGCGGTGGACGGTGTTGACCAGCTCGTCGTGCTCCTTGGCCAGGTCCCGGAGCGTGGCCCGGACGGACATCAGCTCCTCCTCGCGGCCACGACGGGCCTGCTCGACCGTCGTACGCTCCTCGGCGGCCGCGGCAATCGAGAGCTCCAGCCGTTGGAGTACGACGGTCACGCCCTTGCCGACAGCCTCGGCGACCTGGCCCTCACGCAGGAGCCGCTCGCGCCGGGCAGCGGCCTTGGCCCGGGCATCGCGTTCGGCCTGGGCCGCGCGCAGCAGGGAGTCGGCACGTCCGGCCAGCGCCCGGGCCCGTTCCTCTGCGGTGCGCAGCGCCAGTCGTGCGTCCATCTCGCTCTGCCGTGCTGCGCGTGCGGTCTCCGCGAGCCGTTCCCGCTCGCTGGTGTCCGGCTCCTCCTCGGGCGAGTCCTCGGCGGCGGCCAGCCGGCTTTCGAGGTCGGCGAGCCCCGCGAGGTCCTTGTCCCGGGCTGCCTCCGCAGCCTCGATCGCCCGCGTCACGCGGTCCGCCTCGGCGCGCGCGGACCGGGCCTGGGAGCCGTACTGCCCCAGCTCTTCCGCGACGGCGGCCAGGGTCGCGTCCGACTCGTGCAGCTTCGCCAGCGCGACGTCCACGCGCTGCTTGGCCTGGGCGCGCTCCTCCTCCAACCGCGACAGGTCGAACCCGAGACGCTCGCACGCGTGGGTGGCCTCGGCGAGCTGTTCGGCGGCCTCGTCGACGGCTGCCTGCACCTCGATCAGGCTCGGCTGCGACGACGAGCCTCCCGAGGCGAAGTGCGTGCCGATGAGATCGCCGTCGCGGGTGACCGCTGTGACATCCGGCAGGCTGGCGACCAGCGCCTTGGCTGCCTGCAGGTCGTCGACCACGGCCACCTTGAACAGCAGCCGGCTCAGTGCGGGCCGTAGGCCGTCCGGGCAGTCAACCACGTCGGTGGCGTAGGAGGCGCCCGCGGGCAGTCCCGGCCACTGGCCGTGGTCGACCACCGCTCCGCCGAGCAAGATGCCGGCGCGGCCGAGGTCGTCGGACTTCAGGTGCGAGATCGCGCCGATCGCGGCGTCGACGTGCTCGAAGGCGACCGCGTCGGCGGCGCTGCCCAGGGCGCCGGCGATCGCCGCCTCGTAGCCCGAGCGCACCGTGAGCAGGGCAGCGACCGAGCCGAGCAGCCCGGACACGGACTCGTTGGCCGCGAGCAGTGCACCGGCGCCGTCCTTGCGGTTCAGGCCGAGCTCGAGCGCCTCCTTGCGGGCCGTCAGCGAGCTGCGCTCGCGCTCGGCGACCTGCGCCTCCTCCCGCGTCTTGGCCAGGCGGTCCTCGACGTCGGCCAGCGCGGACGCGGCGCCCTCGTGCTCGGCGTCCAGACCCTCCTCGCCCGCGTCCAGCCCCGCGATCCGGGTCTCCAGTGCGGTGAAGTCACGCTGGGCGCGGTCCGCGCGGGCGACGGCCTCCTCGCGCGCGGTCGTGAGCCTGCCGAGCTCGTCCTCCGCCGCGGCAGCCCGGCTCTTGAGCGCGTTGACCTGGCCGTGCAGCCGGGCGAGCCCCTCCCGCCGGTCGGCCGCCGCCCGCTGCAGACCCGCGATCCGGCGGTCCTCCTCGGAGTGCGCGGTCTCGGCGTCCTGCCGGTGCGTCACGGCCGAGTCGAGCGCGGCGCGGTTGCGCTCCACCTCCGCGGCGATCTCGTTCTCCTGGGCGCGGACGCGCTCGGACTCGGCGACCAGCTGCTCGGGGTCGCGACCGGAGCCCGCGGAGGGCTGGTCCGCACTGTCGCGCGCGTTGCGGACCCGTTCGGCGGCCAGGCCCGCTGTGCCCTTGAGTCGCTCGCGGAGCCCAGACAGCGCGAACCAGTTCTCCTGGGCCTTCGAGAGCGCCGGCAGGTCCTCGCGGAGCGCGGCCTCGAGCGCGGCCTCGGTCTGGCGCGCCTTCTCGATCGCCGCCTCGACCTCGGCGCGGCGCTCCTTGAGGATGCTCTCGTCGGCCAGCTCCTGCTCGAGGGCGGTGCGGGCTGTCACCAGGTCGTCGGCGAGCAGCCTTGCCCGGGCGTCGCGGACGTCGGCCTGGACGACCGCGGCCTTGCGTGCGACCTCGGCCTGACGGCCGAGCGGCTTGAGCTGGCGCCGGAGCTCGGTGAGCAGGTCGTTCAGACGCGTGAGGTTGCCCTCGGTCGAATCGAGCTTGCGGAGCGCCTTCTCCTTGCGCTTGCGGTGCTTGAGTACGCCGGCGGCCTCCTCGATGAAGCCGCGCCGGTCCTCGGGTGTCGCATGCAGGATCGAGTCGAGCTGGCCCTGCCCGACGATCACGTGCATCTCGCGGCCGATTCCGGAGTCGGAGAGCAGCTCCTGCACGTCGAGCAGCCGGCAGGACTGACCGTTGATGGCGTACTCGGAGCCGCCGTTGCGGAACATGGTCCGGCTGATCGTGACCTCGGCGTACTCGATCGGCAGGGCGCCGTCGGCGTTGTCGATGGTCAGCGCCACCTCGGCGCGACCCAGCGGCGGCCGGCCCGACGTACCTGCGAAGATGACGTCCTCCATCTTGCCGCCGCGCAGCGACTTGGCGCCCTGCTCACCCATCACCCAGGCGAGGGCGTCCACGACGTTGGACTTGCCGGAGCCGTTGGGGCCGACGATGCACGTGATGCCGGGCTCGAGCTGGAGGGTCGTCGCCGAGGCGAAGGACTTGAAACCGCGGAGCGTCAGGCTCTTGAGGTACAACGTGAAGGCTCCTCACGGTGGGCCGAGCGTCGGAACGGAGAACATCAGTGCCGTGGGGAAGTCAGCAGGCAGCACCTTACCTGCTGCACCGCCCGAACCCGCGCACCCCGGCCCGTCGCCCGGGCCGCGTGCCCGCACGCGTCCGCCTCACGTGAGCTGCTTGCGCATCCTCATCGAGGTGGTCTCGAACCCGAGCTGCTCGTAGAGCGACCTGGCCACGTGGTTGTTCCCGAAGACGTTGAGCCCGATCGAGACGGCACCGCGGTCGCGGCACACTTCTTCGCAGGCCGCCATGAGTGCGCGACCGTAGCCCTGGCCCCGGGACTCTGCTCGAACCTCGATGTCGTAGATGTAGGCGGACCTGCCTGCCGAGGTCTCGGACAACCCGATCCACAGCATCCCGACCCTCGTCGCCCCGTCGTACGCGGTCCAGAGCAGCTGGTCGACGGTGGCGAGCCCGAGCGGCAGAAGCTCCGCGAAGTCCGCTGCCGCCTTGGACCTGGCCTCGTGTTCGGGGAGCGAGCCCGAAGCGATGATCTCCACGGCGTACTCCGCCTCGGCGCCCGACGCGTAGTCGGCGAACTCGGCTTCGGTCATCGGTTCCAGGCGCACAGAAACGGTCACGGCCCCGAGAGTAGCCGTGACCGTTTCCGGCTGGTCAGCGCTTTTCGCCTGCCCTTGCCACCGCGCGGCGACGGACCAGGACGAAGCCGCCCAGGCCGAACGCGAGCAGCGAGATCGGCAGCACGTCCTCGGGCCAGGAGAAGACCCCGAACGGGCTGGTCGAACCCAGCGAGATGGTGCTGGTCAGCTCGGTGCCGCCCGGAAGGTCGACTGCGTAGACGTCCAGCCCCCGCACCAGGTCGACCGAGTAGACCAGGTTGGTCTTCTTTCCGGTCGCCACGCCGTTCTTGTTGTAGACCGGCATCCAGTACGCGTCCCAGACCTCCGAGGCGCCCCAGGTCGCGTGACCGTAGCTGGTCAGGTTCTCGGGGTCGCGCACGTCGACCATCTGGGTGCCACCGCCGTAGTAGCCCACGGACACGACGCCGGACGGGTGGTAGTCGAACCAGTGCGCGGAGCAGAAGGCGTACTGCGGGACCGGGAAGGTGCCGAGGTCATCCAGCTCCACCTTGTCGAGCGGGACGATCGCGTCAGGGGTGCCGTCGAGACGCTTGACGTGCCAGGTCTGGAACGAGCCCGCCTGAGCGCAGTCGGTCTGCTCGTAGTCCTCCTCGGTCACCAGCAGGATGTTGCCGTTCGCGAACGACGGAGCGGCGTCCGGCTTGAACGCCGAGGCGTTCGGGCGGAACGAGTTGTGGTGGATGAAGTCGTTGTAACCGTTCGCCGAGCCGTCGGGGTTCTTGCCCTGTCCAGCCTCACCGGTGGTGGTGACCAGCTTCGGGTTGCGCGGGTCGGAGACGTCGAACATCGAGGAGCCGCTGTAACCGGTGTGGGTGCCGAAGCCGGCGTTGTCGAAGTTCCACTTGTGACCGGCGGTCGGGGACTTGAACGGCTCGACGACCTCGGTCGTCGGGTCTCTGTCGACCTCGACGGGGTTGTCGAGGTCGGTGAGGTCCATGATTGAGAAGGTGCCCTTGTCGCCACGACCGCTGCCGGACGAGTAGGCGTACTGGCAGTCGGTCTCGGCGATGCAGGCGACCGTGTGCGTGCCGCTCTTGGCGGGGGCGCTGGAGCGGATGTAGGGGTTGGCCGGGTCGGTGATGTCGACCACGACCAGCTCGCGGCCGAGGGCGGAGTCCTGCGTGTGCTTGATGTCGGTGGAGACGTCGTACAGGTCGACGCCGATCAGCACGAACCGCTCGGTGCCGTTCTTGGTCTTCCGCTCGCCGCAGTTCATCGCCTCGTTCTCGAAGACGAGGTTCGGCAAGGTCCCGGTGAGCGTGGGCTTCAGCGGGTCACTGACGTCGTACACCTTGACCGAGTCCAGGTTCGACATCACGAACAGCGGCGCCGTCTTCGTGAAGCAGCCGGAGATGCCGGCCGAGCCGTGGTTCGAGGCCACGAGATTCACGTTGGAGCTGGTGAGCAGCGGGACGTTCGTGCCCGCGGAGTACTCCGAGCGCATCTTCTCGATGCGCTCCTTGTCGGCGTGCGCCGATGCGGCGCCCGCCGAGCTCAGGGTTAGTGCGGCGGTGGCCGCGACCGCTGTCGCCACCCGAGCGGCGACACGTGTCCTGACAAGTTGCATGCAGGGGTCCTCCCACGCAGAAGACGTCATCCCGTGTGAACGACGTCACTAAGAGCAAACGACCCATCCCTATCAAAGTCACGCCGAAGCAGGACATGCGCCCCCTCGCGTCAGGCCGGCACCCCGGTCGTCCGCACGCAGAACTCCCACAGGTCGCGCACCTCGTCCGGGGTAGGACGGGTGCGGGAGAGATACGCCGTGGTGCGGGGTCGCCGGTCGTGCCAGAACAACCCGCTGTGCTTGGTCGCCCCGGGCGCAGCGATCAGCCAGACGATGGTGTCGGCCCCTTCTTCGGCCGGCCGCAGCAGCCGGCCGATCACCTTGCTGAAGCCCGGGAGCGAGTCCTGCACGCCTGGGGTGTCGGCCCAACCGGGATGCATGCTGTGCACCGCAACCCGCTCGCCGCGCAGCTCACGCGCCCACTCCTCGACGAGGTGGACCTGCATCCGCTTGGTTCGGGCGTAGGCGGTGGTGCCGTTGTACTCCGTGCGGGTGTACTCCGGGTCGTCGACGTACAGCCGCTGCGTGTACATCCCGCCCGACGCCACGAAGACGACGCGGGCGTTGCCGTCCGCGGCGAGAGCACCGCGCAGCTCGTTGGTGAGCACGTGCGGGCCGAGCACGTGCGTGGCCAGGGTCAGCTCGTGCCCGTCGTCGGTCTCGGTGCGCTCGGGCGGGAGCACACCGGCGTTGTGCACCAGACCGTGCAGGCGTGGTACCTCGCGGGTGAGCCGTGCGGCGAAGTCGGGCAGCGAGGCCAGGTCGCTGACGTCGCACCGGTCGACGTGGAGGACGCAGCCAGGCACCTCGGCCGCGATCTCGTCACGGGCGGCGATTCCCCGCTCGACGCTGCGGCAGAGCATGCGCACCTCGCCGCCCAACCGGGCGACACCGAGCGCGGTTGCCATGCCGAGGCCGGAGTTGGCCCCGGTGATCGCGACCACCTTCCCGGCCAGCGAACCGGCCGGCGGATCGTCCGGCCACCAGTTCTTGCGCAGGCCGTAGCCGATGCGGGTGTAGCCGGGGACGACCGTGCGGTCGAGGATCCAGTCGAGTCCTGATGCCAGACGCATGAGGACGAGCCTACGCATCACCGCGCAATAACGTGCCTCATCGCGGTGGGCCGGTAGAGCTGGCTCAGGCGGGCTGCATGCTCTCGTCGAGAGTGAGCAACGGGGAATCGTGAGTGTCCGCGGCCAGTTTGTCGTTCTCGGCCTGAAGCCGCAGGATATGGGCCTCCAGGTCAGCGACGTGTTGCCGTAGTCGCCGGTTCTCCGCGGTGAGCTGTGCGAGGGCTCGTGGGTCGCTGCTGCTCATGTAGCCGAGGAGCGCCTTGGCCATAGAAATCCTCCGGTGGATGAGAGGGTTAGACCGCACCACGGGGCCGGCTGGGTATGGCCGGGGAGGGGTGGGGTTATCACCTACAAGAGTCCCACTCAGGGCCAACGGGGTCAATCCCGCGCGGCCGCCGGCTCAGTTCGTGGGGGTCGTGCCATGTGATCGGCGGCAATCTCGCTAGATTTCCGCTCATGTCAGCACGTCTGGAGATCGCGGCCTGCCGGTCCCTGTGCAGCTGGGAGGACACCGGCCGGAGGCTCGACGACGAGCGACTGTTCGCCTGCAACGGCTGCGGCAGCCAGTGGGTCGCGAGCGAGCGTTGGACCCCGATCGACTACCAGGGCACGGTTCCTGAGGCGGTTCAGGCGGAGCGCCGCCGCGGGCGGGGCTGACAGCGCGGGCAGAAGTACGACGACCGGTTCATGAACGAGACCCGGCTGATCGGCGTCCCGCACCGCGAGCACGGCCCACCCTCCTGGCCGTAGACCTCGAGCGAACGGTCGAAGTAGCCGCTCTCGCCGTTGACGTTGACGTACAACGCGTCGAAGGAGGTGCCCCCCTGTGCCAGCGCGGCGGCCATGACGGTCCGCACGCCGGCCAGCAGCCGTTCGACGTCGACCTTCCGAAGCCTGTGGCCCGGGCGGTCGCCGTGCAGCATGGCGAGCCACAACGCCTCGTCGGCGTAGATGTTGCCCACCCCGGAGATGAGGGTCTGGTCGAGCAGCAGGCGTTTGATGCCCGAGCTGCGCTTGCGCACGCGCGTGAGGAACAGCTCGTCGTCGAATCCCGGGTCCATCGGGTCGCGCGCGATGTGGGCGATCTCCGGCGGGAGCTCGCACCCGCCGGTAGAGATGGCCAGGCCACCGAACATCCGTTGGTCCACGAAGCGGAGCTCCTGCGACTGTCGATCCGCAGGAGCCGTGCTGGTCAGGGCGATCCGCACGCGAAGGTGTCGCTCGTCGGGTGCGCCGGGCGGCTGCACCAGCATCTGGCCGCTCATCCCGAGATGGGCCAGCAGCGCGTCACCGTTGTCCAGGGGAAGCCAGAGGTACTTGCCGCGTCGCCGTGCCGCCTCGACCCGCCTACCGGTCAGACGGTCGGCGAAGTCGTCAGGTCCGGCCAGGTGGCGGCGTACCGGACGCGGGTGGAGGACGTCGACGGTCTCGATGGTCCGACCCACGACATGGGTCTCGAGCCCGACCCGGACCACCTCGACCTCGGGCAGCTCGGGCAAGTCAGGATTCGGGCTCGGCCGGCGCAGGCGCCCTGGAGCCCTGCTCCGCGTTGATGGCGCGGTAAGCGGTCTCGGCTGCCTGCTGCTCGGCTTCCTTCTTCGAGCGGCCGGTGCCGTGACCGTAGAGCGCGTCCCCGACCTGGACCTGAGCGGTGAACGTCTTCTCGTGATCGGGCCCTGCGTCCTCGATGACGTACTCGGGGACGCCGAGGGAGTGCTCGGCGGACAGCTCCTGGAGGCTGGTCTTCCAGTCCAGGCCCGCGCCGAGCCCTGAGGCCGCCTCCATCAGGGGGTCGAACAGCAGGTGGATCACGCGACTGGCACCCTCGAAGCCACCGCTGAGGTAGACCGCCCCGATCAGTGCCTCGACCGTGTCGGACAGGATCGAGGACTTGTCGCGGCCCCCGGTGGTCTCCTCGCCTCGGCCGAGCTTGATGTGCTCTCCGAGGCCGATGAGCCGGGCTACCTCGGCGAGGGCACGCGCGTTGACCACGGCTGCGCGCAGCTTCGCCAGCCGCCCCTCGGACAGGTCCGGGTGCGACCGGTAGAGCGTGTCGGTGACCACGACCCCGAGGACGGAGTCCCCAAGGAACTCCAGTCGCTCGTTGGTCGGCAACCCCCCGTTCTCGTACGCGAAGGAACGGTGGGTCAGCGCGCGGTCGAGCAGCTCGGGATCCAGATCCGGATCACCGAGCGCTGCGCGCAAGTCGTCGTACGACCGCTCGCTCACGATGGATACCGTCAGAGGACCTGGCGACGTTCCGCGCGAGCGCCGTACTGACCGCAGTCCGGGCAGGCGCGGTGCGGCAGGTGCTTCGAACCGCACGCCGGGTTGCTGCAGGTCACCAGCGAGGGCGCGACGGCCTTCCACTGCGAGCGACGGTGACGCGTGTTGCTGCGCGACATCTTCCGCTTCGGGACAGCCACTTATCTCACTCCTCTGTCGGGCCGGAGTTCCGGCCGTTGCTTTCATCAGTGTCTTCAGCCAGCCCTTGGAGCGCCGCCCAACGTGGGTCGATCGGCTCGTCGTGCTGGTGGCCGGGATCGTCTGCGAGCCGCGCACCACACTCGATGCACAGACCCGGACAGTCGTCCTGGCACAGCGGCTGGAACGGCAGCGTCAGCACTACCGCGTCCCGCAGCAGAGGTTCGAGGTCGAGCAGGTCTCCCTCCAACCGGCTGGCCTCGTCCTCCTCCGCGTCGCTCTCTTCGTAGACGAAGAGCTCCTGGAAGTCAGCGACGATCTCGTCCCTGATCTCTTCCAGGCACCGCGCGCACTCCCCCACGAGCCCGGCTTCCGCCGTGCCTGTGACGAGCACACCCTCCATGACCGCCTCGAGCCGAAGATCGAACTCGATGGGCGCCCCTTCGGGAACGCTGAGAACTTCGATGCCTAGATCTGCCGGAGCCGGTGCCGAGAAAGTTTTCGTGCGTTGCGACCCCGGGCGGCGGCCGAGCTCGCGTGTGTCGAGCACGAGCGGCGCTCTCGGGTCGAGACGCACGGTGAAGTCACTTCCGTCAGCGGGCACAGCAGATCCTGGTTCTCCATCCCCACCCGGGGTGTTGCGTCGGACGAGCATGGCGAACCGCCCACAAGAGTACCGTCAGGTGGTCCCCGGGGCCAAAACGGAGTCGGGGGACCTGATCAGCCTTCGAGATGCTCCGGAAGCTTGATCCTGTCGACCTCGTCCTCGGTCAACGAGTCGAGCGCGGAGCGGCCGGCGAGCCGGTCCCGGCCGCGCTTGACGGCCTCCATCGTCCGCTCGAGGGTGATCTCGAAGTTGGCGAGCTTTCCGTCGACGTAGTCGTCGGTCTCCTTGCGCAGCTCCACGGACTCTGCCGTGGCCTGCTCGAGCACCTCGTCCGCGCGACGCTTCGCCACCCGGAACACCTCGGTGTCGGAGACGATCGCATCGCGCTCGTTGCGTGCGTCCTCGACGATCCGCGCCGCCTCCTTGGTGCCCTCGGCGATGAGCTGGTCGCGCTCCCTCAGGACCGTGTTGGCCTGGTCGAACGCCTCCGACATCTCGCTCTTCAGCTCGTCGAGCAGGGCCAGGAGCTCGCCCCGGTTGACGACCGCCGATGCAGACATAGGCATCGAGCGAGCCTGCTCGACGACCCGACGGATCTCGGCAAGCTTCGCGTGAACGTCCACGTTGACCTTTCCACCAGTGTTCAGGGCCGCCCCTGCGCTGTGCGCGCATGACAGTTGTGCCCCCAGGTATGACGATACGTGCTCGCCAGAGCGCACGACACTCAGGTCTGGCGACGCTCCGCCAACCTGGTCGTGAGTCGCTGCAGCACCGACGGCGGCACGAGGGAGGAGACGTCGCCGCCGAACATGGCGACCTCCTTGACCATGCTACTGGCGAGGAAGGAGTACTCCGGGCTGGTGGGCACGAACACCGTCTCGACGTCGGCGAGGCTGGAGTTCATCTGCGCCATCTGCAGCTCGTAGTCGAAGTCACTCACCGCTCGCAGGCCCTTGACGATCGCGTGGATGTCGCGTTCCTTGCAGAAGTCGACGAGCAGCCCGTGGAAGGCGTCGATCGTCACGTTGTCGTAGGCCGAGCAGACGTCCTGCAGCATGTCGATGCGCTCCTCGACACTGAACAGGCTCTTCTTCGACTTGTTGATCAGGACCGCGACGGTGACCTCGTCGAAGAGGGCGGACGCCCGGGACACGATGTCGATGTGACCGTTGGTCACCGGGTCGAAGGATCCGGGGCAGACAGCTCTGCGCACTACGTTGCTCCTCGAGGACAGGGTCAGGAGTTCAGCGTCGGGCTTGCTGCGTGACCGTACCAAAGCGTCGTCTCGCCGTACTTCCTCGAGCGTTCCGGGACATAGCCCTCCGGCCAGGCGAAGTCGGGGTCCCTCGTCGAGCGCTCCACGATCACCAGGGCGTCGGGGGCCAGCCAACCGTTGGCCACAAGGGCCCGGAGGTCAGCGACGACCTCATCGGTCGCGAGGGCGTACGGCGGGTCGATGAACACCAGGTCGTACGGGGCGCGCGGTGCATGCGCCAGCGCACGACCCACGGTCGAGGACACGACCTCCACCTGCGCGAAGCCGAGCGTCTTCGCGTTCTCGCGGACCAGCGCCGCCGTGCGTCGGTCGTGCTCGACCAGCGTGACCAGCCCCGCGCCACGGGACATGGCCTCCAGGCCGACGGCCCCGGACCCGGCGTACAGGTCGAGGAACCTGAGGCCGGCCATGGGCCCGAAGCCCGCGTCGATCGCGGAGAACAGCGCCTCGCGCACACGGTCGGAGGTCGGCCTGGTGCTGTCGCCGGTCGGCGCCTTGATCCGCCGGCCCCCGGCAGTCCCCCCGATGATCCGCGTCATGCCTTCTCCAGGTACTCGGCCTGCTCGCTCTCGCTGAGCGCCCGGACCGCTTCGGCCAGTGCCGGCTCGGCGTCCAGGGCCGGGTCCGCGGCGATGGTCGCGGCCGCCGCCTCGCGAGCATCGACGATGACGTCCTCGTGCTTGAGCACCGACAACAGCCGAAGCCCCGAGCGCCTGCCCGACTGTGCCGCGCCGAGCACGTCGCCCTCGCGGCGCTGCTCGAGGTCGACCCGGGAGAGCTCGAACCCGTCACTCGTGGCGGCGACGGCCTGCAGCCGGGTCATCGACGGGGTGTCCTGCTCCGCCGTGGTGACGAGGAGGCACAGGCCCGGCAACCCGCCACGGCCGACGCGGCCGCGCAGCTGGTGGAGCTGGGAGACACCGAACCGGTCGGCGTCGAGGATCACCATCACCGTGGCGTTGGCCACGTCCACGCCCACCTCGATGACAGTGGTGGAGACGAGGACGTCGACCTCGCCCTGGGCGAAGGCGCGCATCACCCGGTCCTTGACGTCGGGCGCCAGCCTGCCGTGCAGGGTCCCGACCCGGAGCCCGTGGAGCGGCCCGTCGGCCAGGTCCGGCGCGACCTCCTCGACGGCCGCGAGCGGGGTCGCGCCATCGTCGCTGGGGCCGTTCTTGTCGTCGTCGCCGATCCGCGGACACACGACGTACACCTGGTGTCCCTTGGCCACCTCCTCGCGGACCCGTTCCCAGGCGCGGTCCAGCCACCCGGGCTGGTAGCGGAGGGGGACGACGCTGCTCTGGATGGGTGCCCGCCCGGCCGGCAGCTCGGACAGGGTCGAGGTCTCGAGGTCGCCGAAGACGGTCATCGCCACGGTTCGGGGAATCGGCGTCGCAGTCATCACCAGCACGTGCGGCGGGACGTCACCTGCCTTGGCCGCGAGGGCTGCTCGCTGCTCGACACCGAAGCGGTGCTGCTCGTCCACCACCACGAGTCCCAGATCGGCGAACTGCACCTTCTCCTCCAGCAAGGCGTGGGTGCCGACGACGATGCCGGCCGCCCCGGAAGCGGCATCGAGCAAGGCAGACTTGCGAGCGGAGGCGTTCAGCGAGCCGGTGAGGAGCGCGACCTGGGTGCCGTCCTCGGCACCGCCCAGCATGCCTCCCGCAGCGAGGTCACCGAGCATGGCCGTGATCGAGCGGTGGTGCTGCTGCGCGAGGACCTCGGTCGGCGCAAGCAGCGCCGCCTGCCCGCCCGAGTCGATGACGCGGAGCATGGCCCGCAGTGCGACCACGGTCTTGCCGGACCCGACCTCTCCTTGCAGGAGGCGGTGCATCGGATGGCCGGCGGCAAGGTCGTCGAGGATCTGTTCGCTGACGTCCTGCTGTCCCGAGGTGAGCTGGAACGGCAGCCTGGCGTCGAACCGGTCGAGCAGTCCACCGTCCACGCCCTTGCGCGGCTGGGCCGGCAGCGCCATCAGCTCGGCGCGGCGCTTCGCCAGCACCGCCTGGGTGACGAAGGCCTCGCGGAACCGCAGCGTCTTCTCCGCTGCGCCCTTCTCCTGCCAGGTGTCAGGGCGATGGATCCACTCCAGCGCCTGAGCCGCACCCAGCAGACCGCGTGCCGATCGCACGTCTGCCGGCACCGGGTCAGGGATGTCCTCGACCAGTTCGAGGATGATCTTCATCGACCCTTCGATCACCCACGAGGAGACCTTCTTGGCGGCTGGGTAGATCGGTCGCAGACCCTTGAGCCGGCGTCGCTCCTCCTCGACCACGTCGTCGGCGGAGAGCGACGACTCCCCCTCGAGGACATCTGTCTGCGGCTGCACCAGCTGCCAGCGCTTCTTGAACCTGTCCCAGTCGGCGCGGCCCTCGAACATGGCCAGCGTGCCAGGGCCGAGCCTGCCCTTGCGCCAGTCGGCGATGTGCTTCTTCTTGTCGAAGAACGTCAACGACAACCGACCGTCGCCGACGCCGACGACGACCTCGAGACGAAAGGCGATCTGGCCGGTACGACGGTCCTGGTAGGTGTGCTGGTTCGCCGCCACGACGCGAGCGATCACCGTGGTGTGCTCGCCGATCTCCAGCGTGGACAGGTCGCTCGTCTCACCCCGGGTGACGTAGGCGCGCGGGTAGTGCTCCAGCAGATCGCCGACCGTGGCGAACCCGAACGCGTCCTGGAACTGCTTGGCGGTCTTGGCTCCGAGCGCCGCGGAGAGCTTGGACTGCAGGGTGATCGTGGGCACGGCGCTCCTACTCGACGGCCATCAGCAAGGGGTACCGCTCCTGGCCACCGTCGTACACCACCACGTCGACGGTGGGGTGATGGTCGGCGAGGTAGGACGCGCACCGGTCCACCAGGTCGCCGGAGTCGGCGCCGGCCACCAGGGTGACCAGCTCACCACCACCGCCCAGGAGCCGCTCGACCACATCAGTGCTGACGGCGTAGAGATCGTCTCCGACGACCGCGAAGTCGCCCTCGATGGCACCGAGCACGTCCCCGGGCTCACACGGGCCGGCGGTCGTCATGGCCTGGCGGGCGGCGATCGTCACCGCACCGGAACGGGCATGGCGCGCGGCCGCCGTCATCTGCAGCAGGTCCTCCTCGAAGGTGCGACCGGGCTCGTGCACCGCCAGAGCGGCGAGACCCTGCACCTGCGCGGTTGTCGGGATCACCACGACCTTGAGGTCTCCGTCCTCGCGGGCAGCCTTCGCGGCCGCCTCGGCCACCGCGATCGAGTCCCGGT
>JBFIWG010000044.1:0-14337 GCA_041606495.1 Nocardioidaceae bacterium | reverse complement strand
GTGGGTACTGCCCCGTCGAGCCGCGGGTTCTGCCGTCGCCGGCGGCAGAAGGCCCGGCTCAACCCGGCACAAGGCGCGGCTCAACGGAGTGGGGTCAGCGCCAGCGAGGGGTCTTGGCCAGCAGGGCTGCGGCGGCAGCGACCCCGGCGGTGGACGTGCGCAGCACCGACGATCCGAGCCTCATCGGCCTGGCCCCGACGGTCGCGAAGGCGGCCAGCTCCTCGTCGCTGATCCCGCCCTCGGGACCGACGACCAGCACGATGTCCCCGACGACAGGCACCTCGAGGTCCGCGACCGGAGCCGCCCCCGCCTCATGGAGTACGACGGACAGCTCGGCGTCCCGCAACAGGGTGCACACCTCGGCAGTCGAGGCCATCTCCTCGACGCGAGGGAACCACGCCCGACGGGACTGCTTCGCGGCCTCGCGGGCGGTGTTACGCCACTTGGCCAGCGACTTGGCCGCCCGCTCGCCCCGCCAGACCGCGACGCTGCGCGAGGCGGCCCACGGCACGATCACGTCCGCGCCGATCTCGGTGAGCATCTCCACGGCCAGCTCGCCGCGATCGCCCTTGGGGATGGCCTGCACGACCACCACGCGAGGGTGCTCCGGCTGCACGGTCGAGACCGTGTGCACAGTCGCGGTCAGTGTGGACTTGGAGGTGGTCTCGACCGTGCACACGGCCGTCGTACCCGCCCCGTCGGTCAGCGCGACCTGCTCACCCACCCGGATCCGCCGGACGACCACGGCGTGCCGGCCCTCGTCCCCGGCGAGCTCGATGGAGCTACCAGCAGCGGCACCGTCCAGCGAGGGAACGACGAAGACCGGGAGGCTCACGAGCGGGTCAGCGGGGGCCGAAGGCGTCGCGCAGCCGGTCGAACACCGACTTGTGGCCGGCCTGGACCTGGCCGTCGGGCGACTCCTCGTCGCGGAGGGCGGCCAGCTCGCGCAGCAGCTCCTCCTGCCGCTCATCCAGGCGCGTGGGGGTCTCCACCACGATGCGGACCACCAGGTCACCGCGACCCGTGCCGCGCAGGCTCGGGACACCGCGTCCGTTGAGCACCACCTCGGTGCCGGACTGGGTGCCGGGCCGGATCTCGAGCGGCACCCGTGTCTCGAGGTCGCTCTCACGGTTCTCGTCGACGAGGTCCGCCTCGAGCGTGGGCAGCTCGATCATGGTGCCGAGCGCGGCGGCCGTCATCGGCACCGTGACGCTGCACAGCAGGTCGTTGCCGTGCCGGGTGAACACCGGGTGGTCGGCGACGTGGATCTCGACGTACAGGTCACCCGCTGGACCGCCTCCGGGGCCGACCTCGCCCTGCTCGGACAGCTGCACGCGGGTGCCGGTGTCGACGCCGGGCGGGATCTTGACGGTCAGGGTGCGGCGGGACCGGACCCGGCCGTCACCGGAGCACTCACGGCACGGTTCGGGAATGATCGAGCCGTAGCCGCGGCACGCCGCGCAGGGGCGCATGGTGCGGATCTCGCCGAGGAAGGAACGCTGGACCTGGTGCACCTCGCCGCGGCCGCCGCAGGTCTCACAGGTGACGGGGGTCGAGCCGGGGGCGGCGCCGTCGCCGTGGCACACCGTGCACAGCACCGCGGTGTCGACCTTCAGCTCGCGCGTCGTGCCGAAGGCGGCAGCCGCGAGGTCGACCTCCAGGCGGATCAGGGCGTCCTGGCCGCGACGTACCCGAGGACGCGGACCGCGCCCGCCGCCGGCCGCGCCGCCCGCCTGGCCGCCGAAGAAGGCGTCCATGATGTCGGTAAAGGAGAAGCCCGCGCCCTGCGCGAAGCCGCCACCGGCACCGCTGAACGGGTCGCCACCCAGGTCGTACATCCGACGCTTCTCCGGGTCGGAGAGCACCTCGTAGGCGCGGGTGACGTCCTTGAACCGCTCATGGGTCGCCGGGTCAGGGTTGACGTCAGGGTGCAGCTGACGCGCCAGTCGGCGGTAGGCCTTCTTGATCGCGTCGCCATCGGCGTCACGAGGGACGCCCAGGGTCTCGTAGAGGTCCTGGCTCACAGTTGTTCTCAGCTCATCCTTCGTCGAGGATCTTGGAGACGTAGCGTGCGACTGCACGCACCGTCGCCATCGTTCCGGGATAGTCCATGCGGGTCGGGCCGACGATTCCCAAGGTCGCCAGCGCCTCTTCACCGGGCCCGTACCCGGTCGCGACCACGGAGGTCGTCGAAAGCTCTTGATAGGGCACCTCGTGCCCGATGCGCACCGTCAGCGTGGACGGTGACGTCGCCTCGCCGAGCAGCTTGAGCAGCACCACGTGCTCCTCGAGCGCCTCCAGCATCGGCTTGATCGAGGCGTCGAAACCGTCGCCGAACCGGGCGAGGTTCGCGGTGCCTCCGACCACGACCCGCTCGTCGGAGCGATGGTCGGACATGGCCTCGATCAGCGCGGCCACGATCACCGCGACCGGGGCACGGTTGCCCGGCTCGAACTCGTCGGGGAGGTGCACCAGCTCCTCGGAGGCATCGGTCAGCTTCTCTCCGATGACGGCGAGGTTCAGCTTCGTGCGGATCTCCTGCACGCGCTCGTCGTCGATCGACTCGGGCAGCTCGACCACCCGCTGCTCGACCCGGCCGGTGCTGAGGATCAGCACCAGCAGCAGCCGGGACCCGCTCAGCGTGACCAGCTCGATGTGCCGCACAGTGGAACGGGACAGGGTTGGGTACTGCACGATGGCGACCTGCCGGGTCAGCGACGCAAGCAGGCGGACGCTGCGCTGCACCACGTCGTCGAGGTCGATCGCGCCCTCCAGCAGCGTGGTGATGGCGCGCTTCTCGGCCGCTGAGAGCGGCTTGACCTGGCTGAGCCGGTCCACGAACAGCCGGTAGCCCTTGTCGGTGGGGATCCGTCCGGCCGAGGTGTGCGGCTGGGTGATGAAGCCCTCGTCCTCGAGCGCCGCCATGTCATTGCGGACCGTCGCCGGCGAGACACCGAGCTGGTGACGCTCGACGAGCGACTTGGAGCCGACCGGCTCCTGGGTCGAGACGTAGTCCTCGACGATGGCGCGCAGGACAGCGAGCTTGCGGTCCTCGACCATGTCTCGCCTCCCAACTGCATCGACGTCGCGGGTCTTGGCACTCCTTCGTTCCGAGTGCCAACTCTACTAGGCCACCCCGCCTCGCGCGGAATCCACGACCCTAGGCTGTGACGCATGAGTGACGCACCCCGGATCGACCAGGAGCAAGGCTTCGTCGAGGTGGCCGACCGCTGCTGGGTGGCACGGTACGACTTCCTCGACGTGAACGTCGGCGTGGTCGCCGGCGACCGCGGCCTCCTGCTGATCGACACCCACGCCTCCGAGGTCGAGGCCCGCAAGGTCCTGGACCAGGTGCGTCGGCTGGGTCGCGGCGACGTGGTCGCCGTGGTGAACACTCACGACCACTTCGACCACACGTTCGGCAACGCCGTCTTCACCGACGAGTACGACGGTGTCGAGCTGATCGCGCACGAGGCGGCCGCGGACGCCCTGCCGGTGAGTGCCGCGGCGATACAGGATCGTGCCCGCGCCGACGACACCGACGAGAAATACGCAGCTGTGGCAGCGGCCCGGATCGTCGTACCGCCGCAGACGTTCTCGTCGGCGCGCGTTGTCGACCTTGGCGACCGGATGGTGGAGCTGATCCATCCCGGTCGCGGGCACACCGCCGGAGACGCCATCATCCGGGTCCCGGACGTGGACGTGACGTTCGCCGGCGACCTGGTCGAGGAGTCCGCGCTGCGCAACGGCGTGCCCGGGTTCGGAGAGGACTGCTACCCGCTGGAGTGGCCGGCGACCCTGGACCTGGTTATCAGCATGCTCACCGACCGGTCGGTGGTCGTCCCGGGGCACGGCCTGCCGGTCGACCGCGAGTTCGTCGAGGAGCAGCGCGGCAGCATCGGGATCGTCGCGGAGACGGTGCGCGACCTGGCCTCGCGCGGCGTGAAGCCCGCGGACATGGCGGCCGCGACCGAGTGGCCTTACCCCGTGGAGGAGCTGGCCCACGCGTTCACCCGCGGGTTCGCCATGCTGCCCCGCGACGCCCGCACCCTGCCGCTCGCGTGACCCGACGCCGACCTAGCGCGGTGGGCGGGACGACTTGTAGGAACGGCCGCAGCCGCCGAAGCCGAAGGCGCCGCGCATGAACATGAACGCCATCACGCCGATCAGGATCCACACCGGGAACGGCACGACGACGACCAGGAAGATCACCAGCGCGATCAGCGGCAGAAGCGGCATCCGGAAGCCGCGTCGTGTCGTCGGCGTCGGCGTCGTCACGCTGGTCCGCCGGGGCGGCTGCGACGACGGCAGGTCCGCGAAGAGGGGCCGCAGATCGGAGTGCGTGGTGGCGCCCCAGACCAGCTCACTGCGCTCGTCGTACTCCTCGCGCGTCAGGCGTCCGGTCGCGTAGTGCTCGCCGAGGGCGCTGGCCGCAGCCGCACGCTCCTGGTCGCCAATGCGCATCTCAGGCTTGATGTTCATTCCGGGTCTCCATCCGCGAGCAGGCCGTAGAGCTTGCGGCGGGTCTCGCCGAGGATCTCTGCGGCCTCGGCCTGCTGTTGCCGGTTGCCCGACATGATGATCTGCCAGACCGCGGCCATGACCTGGCCGATGACCGGCTTGAGCTCGTGCGTCTCCTGCTCCGAGGTCTCGTCGAAGACCCGCCAGGTGGCGGCCATCTCCTCGGGGTGCTCGGCCACGTAGTCCCGGCCGGCCTCGCTGAGCTTGAGGGTACGACGGCCCTCCCCTTCGCTCGCCTCGACCAGCCCCTCGTCCTCCAGCTGCTGCAGGGTCGGGTACACCGATCCAGGGCTCGGCTTCCAGGCCCCACCGGACCGCTCGGCGATCTGCTGGATGATCTGGTAGCCGTTCATCGGCTCGGAGGAGAGCACGTCCAGGATGGCCGCGCGCACGTCGCCGCGCCGGACCCGAGGACCCCGTGCCTGACCCTGCTGCGTCATGCCGAACAGACCGGCCATCCAAGGCGGCGGCCCCGAACCCCAGGGCGCGCCGCGCCCACCGGACCACTGCTGGCCCCATGCTCCCCAGTCGTTGCCGCGCATCGTGCCTCTCCTGACCGATCGACTATCCCGATACGTTGACGATATATCGCGAACGTATCGGAGCCAAGGGGTTTTCGACATCACATTCCGCGGTCGCCCGAGCCGCGGCGTGCCGTCACCGTGGAGCCGTGGCACCGGCCTAACGTCTCTCGTCATGGCTATCGACCGATACGGCTCCGACGTCCTCAACACCGACTGGCGTGCACCCAAGCGCGGCCGGGCCGTGGAGATCGAGGCGGACCGTGGCCTCGTCGTGGAGGAAGTCACCACGGACTGGTGCGGCGAGATCGTCGCCGTTGAGCGCGACCTGATGACCGTCACGCTCGAGGACCGCCGCGGAAAGCGACGCACCTTCCCGCTCGGTCCCGGCTTCCTGCTCGAGGGCGTGCCGGTGATCCTCACGCCGCCCTCGCGCTCGGGACCGGCACGCAAGACGCACACCGCGTCGGGCTCCGTCGCCGTGCCTGGCACGAAGGCCCGGGTCGCGCGCGCCAGCCGAATCTTCGTCGAGGGCCGCCACGACGCCGAGCTGGTCGAGAAGGTCTGGGGTGACGACCTTCGCGTCGAGGGCGTGGTCGTGGAGTACATCGAGGGCGTCGACGACCTCGCCGAGCAGCTGCGCGACTTCCGGCCAGGACCGGAGCGCCGGGTCGGCGTGCTGGTCGACCACCTCGTGCCCGGCTCCAAGGAGAGTCGGATCGCCCAGGCCATCATGAAGAGCCCGGTCGGCAAGCACGTGCTGATCGTGGGTCATCCCTACATCGACATCTGGCAGTCGGTGAAACCCGACCGGCTCGGCCTCAAGGCGTGGCCGACCGTGCCCCGCAACATCGAGTGGAAGCGCGGCATCTGCCAGAGCCTCGGCTGGCCGCACCGGGACCAGGCCGACATCGCCCGGGCGTGGAAGCACATCCTCTCCAAAGTCGGCTCGTATGCAGACCTCGAGCCTGCCCTGCTGGGTAGGGTTGAAGAACTGATCGACTTCGTCACCACCGACTAGGGGACGCCATGTCCGCTCCACCCGGCCCACCCACCGGCGACTACGGAACGCAGCCGCAGCCCGGACTCCCTCCCGGACCCTCCTCCGAGGAGCGCACCTGGGCCCTGATCGCCCACGTGGGCAGCCTGATCGCCGCGTGGTTCGCGCTGGGGTTCCTGTGCCCGCTCGTCGTGTTCCTCATCAAGGGCAAGGAGTCGCCGTTCGTCCGGCGGCATGCCTTGGAGTCGCTCAACTTCCAGATCACGCTGCTGATCTACTTGGTCGTGAGCATCTTGCTGATCTTCGTGCTGATCGGCATCCCGCTGCTCATCCTGCTGGGCATCTTCGCGCTGGTGGTCATCATCATGGCCACGATCGCCGCGTCGAACGGCGAGGAGTACCGCTACCCGCTGTCGTTCCGCTTCATCTCCTGACCCTCACGGGAGGAGGTCGCGGACGACCGCGTCGGCGAGCAGTCGACCACGCTGCGTGAGCACCAGCCGCTCGCCGGCGACCTCGACGAGACCACGCTCGACGTGCTCCGGCACCGTCGCGCGGCCCGCTGTGTCCAGGGTTTCCAGCGGCAGCCCGTCCCTGAGCCGGACCTCGAGCAGCACCCTCTCGACGCGGCGGGTCTCGTCGTCCAGGACCTCGCGGGCGTGTGCGGGGCTCGAGCCGGCGGCGATCCGGCCGGCGTACGCCGTGGGGTGCTTGACGTTCCACCAGCGCACGCCTCCGACGTGCGAGTGCGCGCCAGGGCCGGCGCCCCACCAGTCGGCGCCGGTCCAGTAGAGCATGTTGTGCCGGCAGCGGCTCTGCTCCGAGCGCGACCAGTTCGATACTTCGTACCAGCCGAGGCCGGCCTTCTCCAACGCCTCGTCGGCCGCCAGGTACTTGTCGGCCAGGTCGTCGTCCTCGGTCATCGGCACCTCGCCCCGACGGATCTGGCGAGCGAGCGCGGTGCCCTCCTCCACGATCAGGGCGTACGCCGAGAGGTGGTCGGGGTCGCTGGCGAGGGCACTGTCCAGCGACGCCTGCCAGTCCGCGAGCGACTCCCCCGGCGTCCCGTAGATCAGGTCCAGGCTCACCTCGTCGAACCCCGCGGCCCGCGCCCAGTCCACGACCTGCGGCACCCGGGCGGGGTCATGCGTGCGGTCCAGCACCCGCAGCACGTGTGAGACGGCCGACTGCATGCCGAACGAGACCCGGTTGATCCCGCCCAGCCGCAGCTTTTCGAGGTCGTCGGCGGTGACGCTGTCCGGGTTCGACTCGGTGGTGACCTCCGCGCCGGCGGCCAGGCCGAACTCCGTGTCGATGGCGGCGACGATGCGGGTCAGGTCGTGCGCGGGCAGCAGGGTCGGCGTACCTCCACCGAAGAAGACCGTGCTGACGGGGACGTCGACGTCGCCGAGCGCGGCGCGGGCGAGCCGGATCTCGGTGATCGCGGCGTCGGCGTACGACGCCCTGGACGCTCCGGGACCGTCGCCCAGCTCTGAGGAGGTGTAGGTGTTGAAGTCGCAGTAGCCGCAGCGAACCGTGCAGAAAGGCACGTGCACGTAGAACCCGAAGGGTCGCGTCCCGAGCGTGGCGAGAGCGGTCTCGGGCAGGGAGCCGTCGAGCGGGGCAGGTTCCCCGTCGGGCAGAGCGGATGGCACTGGCCCATCCTCTCAAACAGATCGGCCGTGCCCGCGGGTGCCGCAGCACCCACCGGCACGGCCGATGATCGATCTAGCTCCCGCGGGAACCGTCAGCTGTAGAGCGCGTCGATCTGGTCGCGGTAGTTGTTCTCGACCACCTTGCGCTTGACCTTCATCGAGGGGGTCAGCTCACCGGACTCGATCGTCAGGTCGTGGTCCAGCAGGATCCACTTCTTGATCGTCTCCCAGCGGTTCAGCCGGCCGTTGAGCTCCTCGACGTACGCGGCGACCATGTCCTGCACCTTCTGCGAGGACACGATCTCCTGGTACGACGCACCCTCCATGTCGTTGTGGTTGGCCCACTCGGTCATCGCGTCGGGGTCGAGGGTGATCAGCGCGACGCAGAAGTTGCGGTCGTGGCCGTGGACCAGGAACTGGCTGGCGTATGGGCAGACAGCCTTGAACTGCGACTCGATCGACGACGGGGCGATGTACTTGCCACCAGAGGTCTTGAACAGGTCCTTCTTGCGGTCGGTGATCCGCAGGAACCCCTCCTCGTCGACCTCACCGATGTCGCCGGTGTGCAGCCAGCCGTCGCTGAGCGTCTCCGCGGTCTGCTCGGGCAGGTTGTGGTAGCCGTCCATCACGCCAGGCCCCTTGATCAGGACCTCGCCGTCCTCGGCGAGCTTCAGCTCACTGCCGGGCATCACCATGCCGACGGTGCCGAACTTGTGCCGGTCGGGTCGGTTCACGAAGGAACCGGCCGAGGTCTCGGTGAGGCCGTAGCCCTCCAGAATCAGGATGCCCGCAACGTTGAACCACTCCGCAACCTCGCGGTTCAGTGCGGCAGCGCCGGAGATGAAGAACCGGACCCGCCCGCCGAAGCGGTCGCGGATCTTGGCGAACACGAGCTTGTCGAACAGCGCGTGCTGCTTGGCCAGCAGGAACGGCACCGGCTTGCCCTGCGCCTTCAGGTCACGCACCTTGAAGCCGACCGAGAAGGCCTGGTTGAACAGCTTCTCCTTGATGCCGCCCTCACGCTGCTGCATCGTGATGATCCGGCCGTGCGCCTTCTCGAAGATGCGGGGGGCGGCACCCATGAAGGTGGGGCGTACGACGGCAAGGTTCTCGATGATCTTGTCGACGCGGCCATCGACCGCGGTCGCGAAACCGATCGCGAGCTGCGTGGACAGCAGCACCTTTCCGAACGAGTGGGACATCGGAAGCCACAGGTACTGCAGGTCGTCCTCGTGCAGGATGTCGAGCGCCTGGATCGCGGTGCCCTCGTAGGTCCACGACGAGTGGCGCAGCCGCACGCCCTTGGGGCGGCCTGTCGTACCGGAGGTGTAGATCAGTGTCGCGAGAGCGTCGGGCGACGTGGTTGCCACGCGCTGCTCGACGGCGTCCGGTGTTCCGGCCAGGTGCTCCTCGCCGAGGCGCTCGAGCTCGGACAGCCCGATCACCCAGTCGCCGTCGGCATTGCCGTCGAAGGTGACGACCTTCTCCAAGTGCGGCAGCTCGGACTTGTGCGAGGTCAGCTTGGCGATCTGCTCGTCGTCCTCGGCGAACACCACTCGGCACTCGGAGTCGGCCAGGATGTAGGAGACGTCGTCCCCGATCGTCGTCGGGTAGACGGTCGTCGTGGCGCCGCCCGCCGACATGATCGCCAGGTCGGCGAGGATCCACTCGTACCGCGTCCCGGACGCGATGCCCACACGCTGCTCGGGCTCGAGGCCCAGCGAGATGAGGCCGGCAGCGAGCTTGGAGACCCGATCCCCGGTCTCCTTCCAGGTGACCGACTCCCACTGGTCGCCCTTCGGGAACCGGTAGGCCTCACGGTTCGGGCTGGCCTCGACGCGGTCGAAGAACTGGCGTCCAACGTTCGGTGCGCGATTCTCGATCGCAGTGAGGTCCTGACTGACGGCGGTCTCGGACATCGCTCTCCTTGATCATTCCTGCAGGCGCCTCACAGCACCCTGGGCAGGCCATTGAGTTTGTGCCCACAACCTAGAACAGATGGCTACCCAAGGGTAGGTTTTGTGAGCGTTTCGCCACCTAATCGAGACGTGGCAACCGCGACCATACCGAAAAGCCACTCCGAGGAAGGTCAGCCGGTCGCTTCCAGGTAGGCGCGGGCCTCTGCGTGGGCTGCCGGCGGAAGGCAGTCGACGGCGAGCAGCGCCGGGAGCAGCGTCCGGTCGGTGGTGAATGCTCGGAACATCGTCGACACCGTGACCCCGTGGTCGGGTCGGTGCTCGACGGTGATCGGGTCCCCGGCCTGGAGGCTGCCCTCCTCGAGCACGCGGAGGTAGGGGCCGGGTCGACCCTCGGCCGTGAACCGCTTGACCCATCGGGTCTCGTCGAAGCCGGACTCCCCCAGCCAGGACTTGAACACCGAGCACGGGATCCGCACCTCGCACACCTGGAGCAGCGCCGTGCCGATGCGCCACGTCTCGCCGAGCAGCGACTCATTGACGTCGATCCCCGAGGTAGTCAGGTTCTCGCCGAACATGCCCGGCCGGACCCGGTCGCCGAGCCGCTCGGTCCAGAGGTCGAGGTCTTCCTGGGCGAAGGCGTACACCGCCTGGTAGGTCCCGCCGTGGTGCTTGGTGTTCGCCACCTGGTCACCCTCGAGGCCCAGAGTGTGGACCGCCACGGGAACCGCGACCGGTCGCTTGTCGATCGCCGTGCGGCCCTGCCCGCCGGCCCATCGCGCGGGTCTGGGCAGGCCGACGTTCACCGAGGTCACGCGTGGGGTCATGTCGCCATTGTGGCAAAGCGCGAGACGCCTCACCCGGGTACGACGGACCAGCGACTGACCCGGCCGTCGGGACCGGCGAGGCTGCCCACCGCAAGCGCCTCGTCCAGGCGACGCCGCACCTCCTGCTCCTCCGCAGGGTCGGCGGTGAAGGTCGTGGTGACCACCACCAGGTCCCCGTCGACGCGCACGGATGACTCGTGCGGCCACCGGCACGGCGGATCGTGCTGCCAGTGCCCGCACAGCGCGGTCGTCACCGCGCCACCGAGCGCGGCGGGATCACCATCCGGTCCCAGGCGAACCCGCACCTCGTGGACGTACTCGGACATCAGCCCTGCACCGCCTTCGCGATCGTGATGCACCGGGTGACCCAGTCGCGGCCCCCGGCGTCGAGTCCATCACGCGCTGCCGAGATGCACCACAGCGCGTTGTGCATCTGACGCACGATCACCCAGTCCCGTGCGCGATCCTCATCGAGCTCGGCCGCGTCGACGACCGCGAAGAAGCGCTCCCGGACGGCTCCCCGGACGTCGCCCGAGGCCAGCACCTCGTCCCACCGGTTCCACAGCAGCGGCGCCACCTCGTAGTGCGGGTCCCCCGACAGCGGCTTCGGGTCGATGGCCAGCCAGGACTCCCGGTCGGCGGCCAGCACGTTGTCGTAGTGCAGGTCGGTGTGGATCATCGCGCCGACGCTGTCCGGGTCGCCCGCGAAGGCTTCTCCCAGCGACGCGGCCTGCTCCACGAGCCGGCGTGGCACGGGCGCGTCCTTGCGCATCTGTCGCAGGCCGTCGGTCCACCGGGTGGTGTAGGAGGTCAGGGTGCGCAGCTGAGGAACGGCCGGAACGTGAAGCCTGCGGTAGAGACCGGCGACGACCTGGCAGGCCTCGATGTCCCAAAGGTCGTTCAGATCCTCGCGATGCAGCCGCTCCAGCAGCATGACGTGGCGGTGCGGGTCGGCCCTGAGCAGCTCGACGGCGCCGTTGCCGCGCCAGTGCTGCAGTGCCAGGTGCTCGTGCTCGGCCTCCGGGTGCGGCCAGCCCACCTTGAGAACGGCGGGTCTGCCGGACACGGTGCGGACAGGTACGACTAGAGCGCACTGGCCGTGGGTCGGCGGACCGTCGTACGCGAGGTCCCAGTCCTCGACCACCTGCCCGACCAGCCGCGGCAGCCCCTCGAGCCAGTCGGCCCAGTCCGGGCTCCGGCCGGCGAAGGCGGTCAGCCCGGGCGGGATGGTCAACGGTTGCCGCACCCCGCCATCCTGGCAGCCGTCGATCAGAAGGGCACGGGGGTGCTCAGCAGTGCGGTCCCGGCTGCGCGTCCGGACAGAATGCGGCAGAAGTCGACGGCGTCGACGGTGATCTCCTCTCCGTCGGTGCCGCGCCGGAACTGCCCGCCCGCAGGCCCGGTGAGCTCGAGCCGGTACGACGCACCGTGGGCTGCCGCCCACTCCGCCACGACGTCGGCGACGATCCGACCGTCGTGGTCCGGAGTCAGCGTCGGTCCCTGCGCCGTGGCGCGGCAGATGTCGATGCGGTGCATCCAGGCGTCGCGCGTGTAGATCCGGCCCATCAGGTAGCCGAGTGGCCGATAGCCCCAGGGCGGTCCGAAGGGCACGATCCGCAGCGCCCGGGCGAACGCCGGGAGCCGTCGACGCGCAGGCACGCTCGTGCGAGCCGCATCAGCGAGCTCTGCGACCAGCTGGGCGGGCTCGCGCTCGCGCCGTTCGGCGACCTGCGCGTCGTTCATCTTGTCCACGACCTCACCGTGGTCGCGGAGTCGACGCCCTACCAGCAGCTGGCGGACCGCTTCCCGCGGGGATCCGGCCGCTCGCGCAGCCCCGATGAGGTGGCTGACCATGGCGTGGACGTCCCACTCGTCGCAGTCGGTGGGCAGGCGCCACTGCTCGGCCGTCAGTCCGTCCAGCAGGAGGCCCAGGCGGCGGTACTCCTCGAGCGCCACGACCATCCAGTCCTGGTAGGTGATGGGGGTCGGCTCGGTCTCCAGCACGGTCGCCTCCTCGAGTTGCCTAACATTGTTAGGCAAGTGTCGGCGCGGCAGCACGCTCGCGTCAACACCATCCCCTAACATTGTTAGGAAACTCTTGCTCGAGAAGGATCTCTCCTTGACCGACACCGCCGCTCAGCGTCGCGACGCCCGGCGCGCAGCCACCACCCGCCGCCTGCTGGACGCGGCGTGGGAGCTGTCCCATGAGCGCGGACTCACCGGATGGACCCTGCGGGACCTGGCGGCGACGGTGGGGATGCGGGCGCCCTCGCTCTACGAGTACGTCGACAGCAAGAACGCGTTGTACGACGCGCTGTTCGCGGACGGGTACACCCGGCTGCTCGAGCGGGCCGGCGAGATCGTCGTCTCCGAGGACCCGCGCCTCGCCGTACGCCAGATCGCCAAGCTCTTCATGGACTTCGCCGTCGAGGACCCAGCCCGCTTCCAGCTCCTGTTCCTGCGCACGATCCCTGGCTTCGAGCCCTCACCGGAGTCCTATGCCCTGGCCGTCCAGTCCCTGGATCTGCTCGTCGACGCGCTCGGCCGCGCCGGCATCCACGGCGGGCGGGAGGTCGACCTCTGGACGGCGATGATCACCGGACTGGCCTCGCAGCAGGTCAGCAACGATCCGGGCGGGTCACGTTGGAGCGACCTGGTCGACACCGCGGTGGACCGGTTCCTCCAGGCGCGTTGAGCTACTTCTTGCCCTTGTCCCCGGTGTCGGAGGTGGACAGCGCGGCGATGAAGGCCTCCTGCGGCACCTCGACGCGGCCGACCATCTTCATCCGCTTCTTGCCTTCCTTCTGCTTCTCCAGCAGCTTGCGCTTACGGGTGATGTCACCGCCGTAGCACTTTGCGAGGACGTCCTTGCGGATCGCGCGGATCGTCTCGCGGGCGATCACCCGGGCGCCGATCGCGGCCTGGATCGGCACCTCGAACTGCTGGCGCGGGATCAGGTCCTTGAGCTTGCCGGCCAGCATCACGCCGTACGAGTAGGCCTGGTCCCTGTGCACGATCGCACTGAACGCGTCGACCGTCTCGCCCTGGAGCAGGATGTCGACCTTGACCAGGTCGGCCGCCTGGTCGCTGATCGGTTCGTAGTCAAGGGAGGCGTAGCCCTTGGTCCGTGACTTGAGCTGGTCGAAGAAGTCGAACACGATCTCCGCGAGCGGCAGCGTGTAGCGCATCTCCACGCGGTCCTCGGACAGGTAGTCCATGCCCTGGAGCTGACCACGCTTGGTCTGGCAGAGCTCCATGATCGCGCCGATGTAGTCGCTCGGGCTCAGGATCGTCGCCTTGACCACCGGCTCCCGGACCTCGGCGATCTTGCCGGTCGGATACTCGCTCGGGTTGGTCACCTGGTGCTCGGTGCCGTCCTCCATCGTGACCTCGTAGACCACGTTGGGCGCGGTCGAGATCAGGTCGAGGTTGAACTCCCGCTCGAGCCGGTCACGGGTGATCTCCATGTGCAGAAGGCCGAGGAAGCCGCACCGGAACCCGAAGCCGAGAGCGCCGGAGGTCTCCGGCTCGTAGGCGAGCGCGGCATCGTTGAGCTGCAGCTTGTCGAGCGCATCACGCAGGGTCGGGTAGTCGTCGCCGTCGATCGGGTAGAGCCCCGCGAACACCATCGGGTTCGGGTGCTTGTAGCCGCCGAGGGGTTCCGCAGCACCGTTGTGCTGGCTGGTCACCGTGTCACCGACCCGGGACTGTCGGACATCCTTCACCCCGGTGATCAGGTAGCCGACCTCACCGACGCCGAGGTCGTTGGCCTTCACCGGCTCCGGGGAGATGACCCCGACCTCGAGCATCTCGTGGGTCGCGCCGGTCGACATCATCTTGATGCGGTCGCGGTGGGTGAGCTTGCCGTCGACGACCCGGACGTAGGTCACCACGCCG
>JBFIWG010000043.1:0-14385 GCA_041606495.1 Nocardioidaceae bacterium | reverse complement strand
TTTATAGACGGCCGCCGACAGTTTTGCGCGTCATCTTCTCGCCGAAGATCCTGCGGACCTTTGCGGAAACCGATGCTGTGCATCGCCCGGACGGGCTGCAGTGGCGACACCTGCCGGAACGCTCAGCCGGCACCCTGACGTCGATTCCGCCAGGTGGGGTGGAATCGAGCAGCGAACCCGCTACGGATGTGCGGACCACTGACCGATGGCCCCCCGGTCCGTCGTCGTAACTAGCTGCGGCATGAGGGTGCGCGGAGACTGCGCAAGCTTCTGTCTCCGGGTGGCCATCTCAACGGAGAGTCCGCGGAAACATGCAAACGGTTGCGTGGATGATTCACTCTCATGGAGATACTCCGGCCCACGAGGTTGCAGGCGGTGTTCGGCTGGCTCTCCGTCGCTGCTCTTGTCGTGCTCGTTGTTAGCGGGATCCTCTATGGCGTTTTCTGGCTCGTGGGCCTGAACGAAGCCATTGAGTACCGAGGCCACGGCTCGCCCAACACAGAGTCATGGTTGCGTATTGCTAAATCCGGCATTCGAGGAAGCGCCGGGGCTCTGCTGTTCCTGTGGCTCCTTATGAAGGCGAACGAGCGTAGAGCCGGCACCGCAGCCATCGGTGGCAGCGAGGGCTGAACAGAGCGGGTCACTGGATGAATCGCCCCGCTGCGCCGGTTGTGGTCTTCCCTCAATGCGGCATGAGCGGTGACGCTGTGCCGTACTCACCGCGGCATGAGACTTGCAAGTCTCCGCTCGCTCGGGCGCGCCAACTAGAATCGCTGGGTGCCTTCATGGTTCCACTTTCGTTCGCCGCGCCCGCCCGAGGACCCGGCTGTCGCTCCTATCGAGCAGATGCTTGGACCATCGCGGCGATACGAGGCGGTGCCCGACAACGAAGGGCCCGTCGTCGCACATGCCCTCTGGATATGCGCCTGCGTGACAATGGACGATGCGCCGACGTGGTTGATTCACGACGTGGCTGGCGAGGGGCTCATGTGGTGCCGGGTTCCCTCACGAACCGAGCCACTCGACATGGTTGACGCGCGCTATGCAGCGGGTGGCCATGCGGACCCCGCAGAGGTGCTGCGCTGGTTGCAGAACGAGGTTTCCGACCCGTGGGGTCGGGGCCGGTTGGGCAACGGCGGCGGCAACCCTGGGGTGCTTGACGCCGTTCGCAAGAGGATCAAGCCTGATTAGCCGGCACGTCCGCGCTTCGCCACGACTGCGCGGAACGCGGCATGAGCGGGCGGGCTTAGTAGCGCCTGGATTAGATCTTGGTCAGTCGTCGCGCAGGGCTCGGTGATGGTCCACGTTCCGCCCCGCTTGGGGGTCCGGCACCGGCTCGGCATCGATACTGGCGATGGTCTCGTCCAGCCGCACGCTTGACGGAAGGGTGCTGTAGTCCTTCGTAACCTTGGCTCCACTCGGGCGGTTGTCGTCTGCTTGCATCCTTCGATCCTAGTCCTCCAGTCCGGTCTCGAATCGCACTTGGGCACGCGCTCATCGGCTAGATCCGGTAGACCCGTCTGCCTGCCGCGTGGCCGTCGACATGAACACGCTGACTTGCGCCCCAGACCCGGTCAGAGACGGTGGACGCTCACCGCGTAGCCATCTGCCTCCGCGAACGGCTCAGCGTCCCAGGTGCCGAAGCGATCGACGAGCGACAGCTCTGCGGCGGCACACGCATCGTCGTACTCCGCCAGCGGCGTGACCGGGCAGCCCACCGGCAGGTGTGCCTCGTCGATGCCGAACCCCGCCACCAGCAGCCCACCGGGCCGGAGCAGGGCGGTCAGTGACGCGACGCAGGAGGACACCGTTCCCTCCTCCAGCAGCGGGATCACGTTCCCTGCCATCACGACCAGGTCGAACGGCGGCGGGTCGCCCAGGTCGGCCGGCGTCAACGAGGCCAGGTCCGCGCGGAACCAGCGAACGTCCGGGGCCTTGGACTTGGCCACCGCCAGCATCGAGTCGTCGACATCCGTGCCCACGCAGGCGAAACCGAGCTCCGCGAGACGGATCGCCACTCGCCCGGTTCCGCAGCCGGCGTCGAGGACCCGAGCGCCGGGCTCGAGCAGCGCGGCACAGAAGGAGGCCTCTCCGTGCACGTCGGTCCCGCTCGCCGCGAGCGCGTCGAAGCGCGCCGCGTAGTCGGCACCGCTGGTTCCGCCGGTCAGCTTCGCCCAGCGCGTCCCTGGCTTGTCGTCCATCAGTGCCTCAGTAGTAGTAGGGGAACGGAGACCAGTCCGGATCACGCTTCTCCAGGAAGGAGTCGCGACCCTCGACGGCCTCGTCGGTCATGTACGCCAGCCGCGTCGTCTCGCCGGCGAACAGCTGCTGCCCGACCAGTCCGTCGTCGATCAGGTTGAAGGAGTACTTCAGCATCCGCTGGGCCGTTGGCGACTTGCCATTGATCTTCCGGCCCCAGTCCAGCGCCACCTTCTCGAGCTCGGCGTGGGGTACGACGGCGTTGACCATGCCCATCCGGTGCGCGTCGTCGGCGGAGTACTCGTCACCGAGGAAGAAGATCTCGCGGGCGAACTTCTGCCCGACCTGCCGGGCGAGGTACGCCGAGCCGAAGCCCCCGTCGAAGGAGCCGACGTCGGCGTCGGTCTGCTTGAAGCGTGCATGGTCCGCCGACGCCAGGGTCAGGTCCGCCACGACGTGCAGGCTGTGACCGCCGCCGGCGGCCCAGCCGGGAACCACGCAGATCACGACCTTGGGCATGAACCGGATCAGGCGCTGGCACTCCAGGATGTGCAGCCGTCCGAGCTTGGCCTTGTCGACGGTCTCGGCGGTCTCGCCCTCGGCGTACTGGTAGCCCTGACGGCCCCGGATCCGCTGGTCGCCGCCCGAGCAGAAGGCCCAGCCCCCGTCGCGCGGCGAGGGACCGTTCCCGGTCAGCAGCACGCAACCGACGTCGCTGGAGATCCGGGCGTGCTCGAGCACGCGCAGCAGCTCGTCGACCGTGTGCGGCCGGAACGCGTTGCGGACCTCCGGGCGGTCGAAGGCGATGCGGACGGTCCCCTGGTCCACGGCCCGGTGGTAGGTCAGGTCGGTGAGGTCCTCGAAGCCGGGGACCGGCTTCCACGCGGACGGGTCGAAGATCTCGGAGACGTTGTCGGCGGACATGGCGGCAGGCTACCGCTCGGCGCGCGACCGCCCGCGGGTCAGCCCGAGTTGGCGATCGAGAGCGCCAGCGCGGAGAGGTGCTCGAGCCGGGCGAGCTCGGAGTCGAGGATCTCGGGACCGCCACGACGCCCGAAGACGATGAGCTCCTCCTTGTCGCCGATCGGAGAAGCGGCGACCAGCGTCGACGTCCACCGCTCCCAGTCCTCCGGGACCTCCAGGCGCGCGGACCGGTCGAGCGGGAACCAGTCCACCTTGCCGTCGATCAGCTCCGGGGCGGCCTGGGTTCGGTGCACGATCGCGACGCCGTTGTCGGTACGACGGACCCGCAGCCCCCAGTCGGCGCGGAAGGTGATCGGGAGCAGGTCGACGAGCTCGTCGAGCGCCGTGCGCGGGTTCGCGGTGAGCGCCTCGACAGCCTCGAGGTCGAGGAAGATGTTCCCGCCCGCGGCGTACCGGGAGATCCACAGCACCTGAACCCCGTCGAGCTGGTTGCAGGCGGAGATGATCGAGTCGGGCATGACCCCTGGCGCGGTCTCCAGCAGGACATCGTCGACCGCGGTGCCCTCCGGCCTGTGCTCGACGATCTCGATCGCCTCGATGTCGCCGCCGGCCTCACCGATGGCCGTCGCAACACGTCCTAAAGATCCGGGCACGTCAGGTAGCTCGACGCGCAACAAGAACGGCATCGGCCGATCAGCCCCTCTCAACGTTCGCTCGGTCTCCGGTGCGTACCCGTCCCGCCATCGTGACCACCGCGTCGACCCCGAAGTCGACCTCACCCTCGGTTCGACGATACGCCAGAGTCTTCAAAACAGGCACGTCCCGTCGGCCCGTCATCGGGTCGAGGTCCACCACCGCGCAGCGAGGAACTCGACCGCGGATGAGCAGGGTCGCCTCCCCGACCACGACCTCCCCACCGACCCACGAGTCCTCCACATGGGGTTCGGCGTCGCCGGTGTCGAGCAGCAGCGTCGAGCGGAACCGGGCGCCCTCGACCTCACGGCCCAACCGCTCCGAGAGCAGCCGCAGCGAGCTGGTGGAGATCAGCGTGACGGGTGCGCCGTAGACCACGTCGCCGGCGTGCGCGACGCGGCCCAGCGCCACGTCGTACCCGAGCAGGCTCGAGAAGCCAGCCGCCCACGGCCCGTCGACGATCTCGACCAGCGCCTCGCGGCCCCAGTAGTCGACCTTGACCACCTCGCCGCTCGGCGTCGGCACACCCTCCAGCGTCGTGCCCGGCAGGTTCACCGACAGGATGCCGGCGTCCCACCGCGCGACAGCACTCATCACGGTCGGGTTCTCCACGGTTCGCAGCACGCGTTGCCGCGCGGGATCGACCAGACAAAAAACACGGTCACCCTGGGGCCCGTCCACTGACAGCTCGACTGAGTCGTGGACGGCGTGCCGTGAGCCTTTGAGCGGGGTGAACCCGATCCGCGAGATATGCACGCTGTCACTGTGTCATGGGGCGGTTTCGCCGAGGTTTCGTACGGTCCGCTTCATGGACGCCCGGGAGCCCAGCTTGAACGTCTCCAGCAGCTCGTACCGCGGCCTCCGACGTGGCCCCTCCCCCAGGTGTGAGCAGACCAGCGAGACCTCGTCCACCGTCCAGGACGGTCCGCGGTAGGTGTCCAGCACCCGCAGCCACCGGGTGACCTCGGTCGGTCGTCGGATCCTTGCCAAGGTGAGATGCGGATGGAACCGCCCACCGCCGGTCTCGGCCCCTGACTTGTTCGCGGCGGCGCGAGCACCGGTGGCCATCCGCCGGATCTCCTCGCGCGACGCACCGACGTCCACCCCGGCGTACAGCACCTTGGCCTGCGCCGGGTTCGGGAACGCGCCACCACCGGCGATGGTGGCCTCGAAGGGGGTACGACGGGCGGCAGCCCGTTCCAGCCGAGCCTGCAGGTCCTCGACCACCCGCTCAGGCACCTGTCCCATGAACGCGAGCGTGATGTGCCACTGCTCGGGAGCGGTCCACCGCAGCCCGGCGTCCACCTCCTGCCGTGGCGTCAGGAACTCCTCGAGGTGCTCCAGCGCACCGACCGGCGGCACGATCGCAACGAACATCCGCATGGCTACACGCTAGCCAGTTAGTCGGTCGGACACCGCCGCTGCTGCGCGACGGCCGGAGACCAGGGCTCCCTGGATCGAGGCGGTGTCCCGATGGTCACCGGCCACGAACAGCCCGTCCCCCAGGTCCACCGGCTTGCGCAGGCCGACGCCCGGCGCCTGCTCGGGCAGGGCACGGTCGATCTGGTGACGCACCACCAGGTCCCACCCGTCCACGGCGTCGCCGTACAGCTGCATGAGCTGGACCCGCACCGCCGTCTCCCCGGTGTCGTGCACCAGCAGCGTGGTGGCCTCGACGAGATGCTTGCCCGGAGGTGCGTACGACGGCGCCACGTTGGTCATCACCGCCGAGTTCACGATCGGCCCGCGCCGCTGCGGGTCGAGCACGAGCAGGTCGAGCTCGGTCGGCGCCACGTCGGCTGCGTACCAGTAGGTGACCAGCCCCTTCATCGGCACCGGTTGCTCCCCGATCAGGACCCCGGCGGCCAGAGGGTCGGTCGCGACCACCACCGCCCTGGCCCAGATCTCGCCCTGGTCCGTGGCGACGATGACCCCGTCGTCGGACCGCTGCACCTCGGTCGCGGTGACCCCGAACGTGACCGCTCCAGGTAGGTCAGCGTGGATCTGCTCGGGCAGGGCGGCCATCCCGTGCGCGGGCACGCCGGGAGTCCCCCGCAGGAACGTGCGCATCAACAGCCGCGCGAACGTCGCCGACGTCGACCCGGTGTCGTCGGCGACCACCCCGCTGAAGAACGGCTCGAAGACCTCCTGGCGGATCCGGCCTCGCACGCCGGCCCGGTCGAGCGAGGCAGCCAGTGACTCGTCGGAGCCGTTCTGGAGACGGCGGACGCTGCCCAGGGCAGGCGCCACCCAGGCACCGAAGCGCGCCAGCTCGGTCGGCTTCAGGTATCCGCTGCGCAACGTCCGTACGAGGTACGACGGGCTTCGGACCGGGTCGGCCAGCACGGTGAACCCGTCGTCGGTGGCGAGGGCGGCTCCGGCGGCGAACTGCTTGAGGTCGAGCGCATCGACGTCGACCAGGTCGTCCAGCGCCGGATACGCCGGGTTCAGCAGCTGGAAACCGCGGTCACAGCGGAACCCGTCCACGACGTCGGTGCGGATCCGCCCACCTACCGCGTCCGACCGCTCGAGGACCCTGACCTCCAGGCCGGACCGCTGCAGCTCGCGGGCGCAGACCAGGCCCGCGAGCCCGGCCCCGACCACCACCGCGTCGACCGACATGAACTCACTATGGCAGCAGTCTCAACCGCTCAGACCGGAGCGACGGATCGCGTGTATCGCCAGGCGTGCTGGGTATACCGACTCCAATGGCTCGACCCACTCGCACCACACCTCGGGGGACGTTCATGGACTGGTTGCTGGACCCACGACATAGCTCCACGGTGGACCGGGCTCGAGAGGCGGTTCTCGACCATCTGCGGCGGCACGCGGCCGACCGTCGGACCGTCGCGGAGGCCGAGGCGGACATCACCAAGAACCTGCGCGTGGTCGTGGAGAGCCACGACCGCCCCTTGTGGGTTCATCTCGACTGGTCGACCACCTATCCGCGGCTGACCGTGCGCGCCCTCGACGTCTCACGGCTTCGTGACAATCAGCTAGCAGCCCTGTCCGGCCTCTCACTCGTGCCGGCACAACGCCGGGCCGAGCTGGCCGAGGCCGCGGACGAGACGGTGGTCTGCCTCGACCTGGACGTCGCCCGGATGCCGGTCCAGGAGCTCGATCCCGAGAAGGGCGTGCTGGCCGACCTCGACGTCGACCCGCTTCGCGACGGGGCAGCCGCGGCCACCGTGGCGATGGCCGCAGCTGCCGAGGCGCATCCGGCGGGATCGCCGGAGCAGACTGCTGCCGTCGCCGGTGCGGTGCTCGCCGATGCTGCCATCACCGGGGACCCCCCGGCCACAGCGGCTGAGGCGATCGAGATCTTCAGCAGGGCGCACGCCGCCCTGGGCAGCGCGCCGTCGATCGTCTCCTCCGAAGGAGACCGGATCGAGATCGTGATCGACCGTTGCCCCTTCGGCAGGGCCGTCAAGCAGGCGCCATCGCTTTGCCGGATCACCCAGGCCATGGCCGGAAGGTTGGCCGCTCGCGCGAACGGTGAGGCGTCCGTCGTACTCGAGGAGTCGATCGCGGCCGGCGATCCGGTGTGCCGGCTGCAGGTTCTGCTCGACCCCAAGGAGGCCGGGGCGGTCAGCAACACCTATCACTGGCCCCCGGCCGGCACGACCAAGGTCAGCCACGAGGCACCGCCTCGTCTGGAGCTCGCGGTCTCCCTGCCGCGCGAGAGCCACAGTGTCCCGGTGGTACGCCGGCTCTCCGCCCAGGCCCTGCACGCGTTCGGGGTCACCGCCGACGACATCGACGACGTCGAGCTGGCCATTACCGAGGCGTGCGCGAACGTCGTGGAGCACGCGACGGACAGCGACACCTACGAGGTGAACGTCGAGCTCGCCGCCGACCGCTGTGCGATCACGGTGATCGACCGCGGCTACGGGTTCGACGCGGCCAGCATCGGCAGCCAGGACGACGACGACGCCGAGGGCGGCCGCGGGCTCACCCTGATGCGGGCGCTCGTGGACAACCTGGACTTCACCAGCGAGCCGATGGTGGGCGCGGTCGTGCACATGGTGAAGGCGCTGCGCTACGACCGGACACATCCGCTGCACCGCGACTAGGTTCGAGGGGTGAAGCAGTACGTCGCGATCATCGGACCCGGTGCCACCGCCACCACCGAGGACTGCCGCAACGCCCGGGACGCCGCCGCCCTGCTCGCCGCTGACGGAGCGACCATCGTCAGCGGAGGCCTCGGCGGAGTGATGGCCGCGGCCACCGAGGGCGCGGCGTCCGCGGGAGGGATCACCGTCGGCCTGCTCCCCGGCCCCGACCGCAGCTCAGGACACCCGGACCTCACGGTGAGCATTCCGACGGGCTTGGGCGAGCTTCGCAACGGCCTGGTCGTCCGCAGCGTCGACTGCGTCCTCGCAGTCGGCTGCAGCTGGGGCACCCTCAGCGAGATCGCCCTGGCGGTCCGCACCGGCGTCCCGGTGGTAAGCCTCGGCGGTTGGGACCTGCCCCATGACGATGGACTCCGGACCGCCAGCGACGTCGAGGACGCCGTCGCCGCGGTGCGTGCCGTCCTCGCCGGCCCCTGAACCGCTACCAGTCGAGGCTGAAGTACTGCGTCTCCTGGAACTCGCGCAGGCCTTCGCGCGCCCCCTCCCTGCCGATGCCACTCTGCTTGAAGCCGCCGAACGGTGCGGCCGGATCGGACACGACGCCGCGGTTGATCCCGACCATGCCGATGTCCATCCGCTCTGCCAGCTTGAGGGCCCGGGCCAGGTCGCGCGAGTAGACGTACCCGGCCAGACCGGCCTCGGTTCCGTTGACCATGGAGACCAGCTCGTCCTCGTCGACCCAGGTGGTGATCACGGCCACCGGTCCGAAGATCTCGGTGTGCAGGATCTCCGCGTCCGGCGCGACGTCCACCAGCAACGTCGGCGGGTAGAAGTGGCCGGCCGCAGCCTCGGGAACCTCGGCCCGGTGGCTGATCCGCGCCCCCGCGCCGACCGAGCGGTCCACCAGCGAGGCGACCCCGGCGAGGGCCTTGGCGCTGATCAGCGGCCCAATCTGGTTATCCGGATCGGAACCCGGCCCCACCTTCAGCCGGGCAACTTCCGCACCGAAACGGGCGACGAACTCGTCCAGGACCGCCTCGTGCACGTAGAACCGGTTCGCCGCGGTGCAGGCCTGACCACCGTTGCGGAACTTCGCGACCATCGCTCCGGCGACAGCTGCGTCGAGGTCCGCGTCGTCCGCGACCACGAAGGGGGCGTTGCCGCCCAGCTCCATGGAGGCGTTCACGACTCGGTCGGCTGCCTGACGGAGCAGGATCTTGCCGACCGCGGTGGACCCGGTGAACGAGATCTTGCGGACCCGCCCGTCGTCCAGCCAGGCGCCGACCACCCCGGCCGCGTCCGTGGTCGGTACGACGGTGACCACGCCGTCCGGCAGCCCCGCAGCACGCAGGATCTGCGCGATCTCCAATGCCGTGAGTGGAGTCTCCTCGGCGGGTTTCAGGACCACGGCGCAGCCGGCGGCCAGGGCCGGAGCGATCTTCCGGGTCGCCATGGCGGCGGGAAAGTTCCATGGGGTGACCAACGCCGCGACCCCGACCGGCCGGTGCGTGACGATCGTGCGGGTGCCGCCGGCGGGTGACTCCCCGTAGCCTCCCTCCGTACGCACCGCCTCCTCAGCGAACCAGCGGAAGAACTCCGCGGCGTAGCCGACCTCGGCGCGCGCGTCGGACAGCGACTTGCCGTTCTCGCTGGTGACCAGCGCGGCGAGACGCTCGGTGTCGGCGACCATCAGCTCGTAGGCCCTGCGCAGCACCTCTGCCCGCTGCCGCGGAGGCGTCGCCGCCCAACCGGGCTGAGCGCCGGTCGCCGCGTCCACGGCGGCGACGGCGTCCGTCACGTCGCCGTCGACGACGGTCGCGACGAGGGTCCCCGTCGCGGGGTCACTGACCTCGAACGTGGCCGCCTCCACCGCCGTGGTCACGGGCGCTCCGCGAAGATCGTCTCGAGGATGTCGAGGCCCTCGGCCAGCAGGTGGTCCGGCATCGACAACGGCGGGAGGAAACGCAGCACGTTCCCGAAGGTGCCGCAGGTGAGCACGATCAGCCCCTGGCTGTGTGCCTGCGCGGCGATGCCCTTGGCGAGGACCGGGTCCGGGTTCGTCGTCCCGGCCTCGACGAGCTCCACGGCGATCATCGCGCCCCGCCCCCGGACGTCGCCGATCCGCGGGTCGGTCTGCTGCAGGCGGTGCAGTCGCTCGAGCATGGTCTTCTCGATCTCGCGCGCCCGGTCGACCAGGCCGTCCTGCTGGATGGTCTCGATCACCGCGAGCGCGGCGGCACAGGCGAGCGGGTTGCCGCCGTACGTCCCACCGAGCCCGCCGATGTGCGCGGCGTCCATGATCTCGGCCCGTCCCGTGACCGCCGACAACGGCAGGCCACCGGCGATTCCCTTTGCGGTCACGATCAGGTCCGGGACGACCTGGTCGTGCGTGCTGGCGAACATCTCGCCGGTCCGCGCGAAGCCGGTCTGCACCTCGTCGGCGATGAAGACCACGCCGTTCTTGGCGGCCCAGTCCGCGAGGGCGCGGAGGAACCCGGGCGCCGGAACGACGAAGCCGCCCTCACCCTGGATCGGCTCGATGATCAGCGCGGCGAGGTTCTCCACGCCGATCTGAACCTCGATCTGGCTGATCGCCCGGGCCGCGGCGGCCGGGCCGTCCATACCGTCGCGGTCGCGGAAGGGGTAGGACATCGGGGCTCGGTAGATCTCCCCGGCGAACGGGCCGAACCCGCTCTTGTACGGCATGTTCTTCGCCGTCAGCGCCATCGTCAGGTTGGTACGGCCGTGGTAGCCGTGGTCGAAGGCGACCACCGCCTGCCGCCGCGTGTGCGAGCGCGCGATCTTGACCGCGTTCTCGACCGCCTCCGCCCCGGAGTTGAAGAGCACCGAACGCTTCTCGTGGTCGCCTGGGGTCAGTGCGTTGAGCGCCTCAGCGACCCGGACGTAGCCGTCGTAGGGGGTCACCATGAAGCAGGTGTGCGTGAAGCTCTCGGCCTGACGGCGCACCGCGTCGGCGACCCGGGGTGCGCTGTTCCCGACGGTCGTCACCGCGATGCCGGACCCGAAGTCGATCAGCGAGTTCCCGTCGATGTCGACGACCACACCGCCCCCTGCGGCAGCGGCGTAGACCGGCATGGTCGTGCCCACGCCCTGCGCGACGGCCGCTGACTTCCTGGCCGCCCACTCCTGGGAGCGCGGTCCCGGGATCGCGGTGACGAGGCGCCGCTCCTGCGGCAGGGACGGGCCTCCGGACAGGCTGTCGTACTCGGTCATCTGCTCCACCTCTCGCAATGCTCCGACAGGCTCACGCTACGTCCGCGCCACCCGAGCGCACATGTCACTTCTGCACAGTCTGTGGACAGTGATTGTGCAAAACTGTCACTCGTGGTCCCGGTCCGTCGCGTGCTCGAGCACCCCAGCCTCGGGCTGGTCGACGTCGCGACCCCAAAGCCGGACCTCGCGGTCCGCTGGGTGGCCACGAGTGAGCTGGCCGACCCGAGCCCGTACCTCGAGGGCGGCGAGATCCTGCTGACCACCGGGATCAGCACCGTCGGGTGGGACCGCGAGTGGCTCGAGTACGTCGACCGCCTGCTGCTGGCGGACGTGGTCGCCCTCGGCCTGGCCACGGGACTCACCCACGAGGTCGTCCCCGCTGCGCTGGAGCAGGCCTGCCGCGAGCGGGGGCTCAACCTGTTCGAGGTGCCGCGGCCGACCTCCTTCGTCTCGATCAGCCGGCTCACCGCCCGGCTTCTGGAGGAGCAGGCGCAGGCCTCGGCGCAGCAGGCCTTGGAGGTGCAGCGACTCCTCACCCGTGCCGCGCGCCGTCCCGACGACCCGTCACGACTGCTTCGGGTCCTCGCGGAGTACGCCCAGGGCGCCGCCGGCGTCGTCACCCCGAAGGGCAGCTGGGAGACCGGTCCGGTCGGGCCGGGCCGAGCGGAGCTGGATCCGGCGGCCGTCGCGGACGAGGTCCGGCGCGTTCGGCCGCAGGGGCTCCGCGCGGCGTCGACCCGGTCCGGCGCGGAGGGTACGACGGTGCTGCACCCGCTCGGCCTGACCGGCACCCCGAGCAGCTACCTGGCGCTCTGGTCGCCTCGTCCGCTGGACGACAGGCTGCGTAGCGCCACCACGACCGCCGTCGCGCTGCTCAGTCTTGGTGTTGAACGCCGGCGCGAGCAGCGGGCCACCGTCCGCCGGCTGCGCGGTCGAGCAGTCGAGCTGCTCGTCGCAGATGACCGTCGTACGGCCGCCCTGGTGCTCGCCGCGGCTGAGGGCCAGTCGTCCGAGCAGATCCGGCTGCCGCGCCGGATCCAGGTTGTCCACGCACGTGGGACCGGCAACGCCCTCGAGACCGGCCTGGCCGCGACCGAAGCCTCCGGTCACCGCGCGATGGTCTCCGGGCTGGTCGGGGAGGAGCTGTGGGTCGTGGCTCGCGCGAGCGCCGTTCGCTCGCTCACCGAGACGCTGTCGGAGGCCGGGCTGGAGGTCGGAGTCGGCCGCGAGGTCGACCTCGAGCAGGCGAGCCAGTCCCACGACGCGGCGCGTCATGCGCTCGCCCAGACCACTCCGAGCACGCCACTGGTGCACTGGGACGATCTCGTCGACCACGGCATCCTCTCGCTGCTCGGTCGGGAGGCCGGGCGCGCATTCGCCGACTCCTACCTGGCCCCGCTCGGGACCGGGCGCAGCTCCCGCCCCGAGCTGATCCAGACCCTCCGGACGTTCCTGCGGCACCACGGCCGGATCGGTCCGGTCGCCGCCGAGCTGGGTGTGCACCGCAACACCGTGCGCAACCGGGTCGCTGAGCTGGAGAGCCTGCTCGGCCGGTCATTGGAGGATCCTCACGTGCGTGTGCACGCCTGGCTCGCTCTCCAGGCCGGGGTCGCCGAGGTTCCTCTAGGCTCATGAGCATGGGCGACAAGGGAGCGCGATCCAGCACGGCGGGCGCTGAGGCGGCCGAGTCTTTGGTGGACGACCTCCAACCCCTCGGTGGGATCACCAGCAAGAAGATGTTCGGCGGCTACGGCGTGTTCTCCGACAGCGTGATGTTCGCGATCGTCGACTCGACCGGTCAGTGCTTCCTCCGCGCCGACGAGGCGACCTCTGAGAAGTACGAAGCCGAGGGGGGCGAGCGCCACGGGAAGATGCCGTACTGGACGATCCCGGCCTCGGTGCGCGACGACGATGAGCTGCTGCTGACCTGGGCGCGGGACTCCCTGGAGCTCGCCCGGGTCGCCAAGCGCTGAGGTACCGCTGACTAAACTCTGCCCCGTGCGCATCAGACCCGCCATCGCCGCCCTCGTCACCACGCTCGCCCTCGCCGGCTGCGCCAACGACCAGCCCGCTGCCACGGACCAGGGCTACAACGACGCCGACGTCGCGTTCGCCACCGACATGATCCAGCACCACGCGCAGGCGCTGTCCATGGTCGACCTGACGATGGGCCGCGACCTCGACCCCGCACTCACGTCGCTGGCCGAGGAGATCCGCGCTGCCCAGGCACCCGAGATCGAGAAGATGGTCGACTGGCTCGGCGACTGGGACCAGCCCGTTCCGGAGACCGTCCGGGACCATGCGAACGCCCACGGTGACGGGCACGGCGAAGACGGCCCGGAATCCGACGTACCAGGGATGATGACCGCCGATGACATGGCCGCTCTGGAGGGTGCCACCGGAGCGGAGTTCGAGCGCATGTGGCTCTCGATGATGGTGGAGCACCACGAGGGTGCGATCGAGATGGCTGAGGCTGAGCTGGACGAGGGCGCGAGCAAGCCTGCGCTCAAGCTGGCACGGAGCATCATCGCCGACCAGCAGTCGGAGATCGCCACGATGCAGGAGATGCTGGACGAGTAGCCTCCGGCTACTGCAGCAGCGGTCCGTCGACCAGCTGCCAGACCACACCTGCTGCGATCCCCAGCGCAAGACCTAGGGCCGCGCCCGTGACGGCGAGGCGTGCCGCCCACACCTGCGGGACGAAGCTTCCCCGCATGGTCCGCGCGGGCCCCTCCCCCGGCCTGTATACGGGCACGATCCAACGCAGGTAGTAGAAGAGGCTGACGAGCGTGTTGACGAACACCAAGACCGCCAGCCACGCCAGGCCGCCGTCCCACGCGGCCGTCGCCGTGGTCAGCTTGCCCACGAACACCGCGGTCGGCGGGGTACCGACCAGACCGAGAAGCGCCACCACCAGCGCACCGGCCAGCACCGGTCGTGACCCCGCCAGGCCCCGGTAGGAGTCCAGGTCGCGTCGGTCCGGGAAGGACGCGGTGACCGCGAACGCGGCAATGTTCGTGAACGTGTAGCCGGCCAGGTAGAACAGCAGCGCGGGCAGCGCGAGGTCGCTCCGGTTCGCCACCGCCACCGGCACCAGGAGGAACCCGACCTGACTGACGGTCGACCAGCCCAGCAGGCGACGCGGGTCCTGCTGCCAGTACGCCGCCAGGTTGCCCAGGGTCATGCTCGCCACAGCGAGGACCGCGACGAGCATCGGCCACGCCACGGTCTCCGGCAGGGCCAGGACGAGCCGGTACGCCGC
>JBFIWG010000042.1:0-14671 GCA_041606495.1 Nocardioidaceae bacterium | reverse complement strand
TTCTCTGCGGGCACCGAAGAACCCTACCTACCAGGACCGACGAACGGGGTCCCGCATCCACATCCCTAGGGTGTCGATCGTGGATCTCGAGAGCTACCAGCGCTTCACCGACAAGCTGACCCGCGAGCTGCAGGACCGGCCGGAGGTTCTCGGGCTGGTGGCCGTGGGCTCCATGGCCGAATCTCCCGACACCCACTCCGACCACGACTTCTTCGTGATCGCCGAGCCCGCGCACGCGCAGGCGTTGCGTGACGAGCTCGACTGGCTTCCCGACCCGGACCGCATCGTGCTGTCGTTCGCCGAGACCGCGCACGGCGTCAAGGTGCTGTACGACGGAGGCCACCTGCTCGAGTTCGCGGTGTTCGCGCCCGACGAGCTTGCGCTGGCACGGATGAACCGGCACCGGGTTCTTCTCGATCGCGAGCGCGTGACCTCACGGGTCGCCGACGTGGTCGCCGCGACACCGAACCAGGTCGCGGCCGAGGCGAGGGACGACGACTACCTGCTCGGCCAGCTGCTCACCAACGTCTTCGTCGGAGTCGGCCGCTACCGTCGCGGGGAACGCCTGAGCGGACGGCACTTCGTACACGGCCAGGCGCTGCGCCACCTGCTGCTGCTCCTGTCTCGGCACGTGCCGGCCGAGCGGTCAGACCTGCTCGACAACCTCGACCCGCACCGGCGGTTCGAGCGGGCCTACCCGGCGCTGGGCAAGGAGCTCGACGACGCGCTCACGCTCGAGGTGCCTGCGGCCGGCGCACGCCTTCTGGTTATGGCTCGACGCGAACTGCAGGACCGGACCGACTTCCCGGTCAAGTCGTGGGACGTCATCCACGGCTGGACAGGTGCCGACCCGTCAAGGTCATGAGCATCCGGTCTTTTCGGTCGTTCAGTCGCGGATTAGGGTGACCCGGACCACATCATCTCGATCTGTACGGAGTAGTACATGACACTCGAACGTCGTACCTTGCTGAAGACGGGTGCCGCAGGCGCCCTGCTCGGCGGTCCCTTTGCCGGCTTCGCGGCGCTGCCGGCCCAGGCTGCATCGAAGCGGTCGTCGCGCGCGGCGGGGCTCTTCCCGGTGAAGGACAAGCGGGACGGCAAGGTCAGGCTGCACCTGCCTCGCGGCTTCAACTACCGCTCGTTCCACGACACCGAGTCCCCGGTCACCCTGGACGACGGCACCAAGCTGCCTGGCTACCACGACGGGATGGGCGCCTTCCGCGGCCCGGACGACACCGTGCTCCTGGTCCGCAACCACGAGGTCAACAAGCCCATGGACCACTTCGGTCCCGGCAAGCCCTACGACGCGATGGCAGGCGGCGGTACGACGACCATCCAGGTCACCAAGCAGGGCGAGGTGCTCAGCTCCTACACCAGCCTGAACGGCACCATGATGAACTGCTCCGGCGGAATCATGCCGTGGGGCAGCTGGATCACCTGCGAGGAGACCGTCAACGGTCCCGACGTCGGTCCGGACTTCACCAAGACGTCGAACGTCCCGCTGGAGAAGCCGCACGACTACATCTTCGAGGTACCGGCGGGCGGTAGGTCCAACGGTGAACCGATCACGCGGGCGGGTCGCTTCGCGCACGAGGCCGTCTCGTTCGACCCGGTCGAGGGCTGCCTGTACCTCACCGAGGACAACTTCGCCTTCGCCTCTGGCTTCTACCGCTACAAGCCCGAGAGCAACCCGATGGTCGCGGGCCACCTCGACAACGAGGGCACCCTGCAGATGCTCGCCGTCAAGGGAGAGCGGAACAAGCACCTGGAGGGCATGCAGGAGCAGGGCGTCACCTATGACGTCGAGTGGGTCGACATCGACGAGCCGGACAAGGTGTTCCCCTACGAGCCCGGCAAGGACGCGCCCACCTCGAACGACGAGGCCATCGTCTTCGTCGGCGACCAGGGACGGGCCAAGGGCGCGGCGTACTTCTCCCGGTGCGAGGGACAGGTGTACGACGACGGCGTCGTCTACTTCACCTCCACCCAGGGCGGTGGCGACCCGGAGGAGGGGGTCCACGCTCCGAGCGGCTACGGAAACGGGTTCGGACAGGTATGGGCCTACGACACCCGCGACCAGACCCTCACCTGCATGTACCAGTCCCCGAACCAGGAGACGCTCGACTTCCCCGACAACGTCACCGCCTCCCCCCGCGGGACGATCGTGCTCTGCGAGGACAGCAAGGGCGACAACTACCTCCGCGGCCTTTCCAAGGACGGCCAGCTGTGGAACATCGCGCTGAACCGGCTGAAGGACCGCGAGGGGAAGGACCGCTTCGGCGACGAGTTCGCGGGCTCGACGTTCAGCACCGACGGGCACACCCTGTTCGTGAACATCCAGGCCAAGACCGGCCTGACCTTCGCGATCTGGGGTCCGTGGAAGTCAATCGGGGTCTGAGGTCCCTGGTCCAGGTCGGCAGGTCGGAGCAGACTGGGATCTGCCCCGAGGTCGCACCCACCCACCCGTGGGAGGAGAGACCATGCCTACCAAGACCTGGACCATCCAACTGACCATCTCTGAGCAGGGCGACGACACACACGCCGACGCCCTGCTCAGCCTGGACAACAAGATGGAGATGCGCGGGCACGGCGCCAGCCGTCGTAATCCCGCCGACGAGTCGGTACCGCTGATCGGCGACGAGCTGGCGGCGGCACGGGCCCTGTCCGACATGGCGCACCAGCTGCTCGCCGCAGCGGCAAGCGACATCGAGGCCAAGACCCACGTGCCCGCCACCCTCGACCTCTGAGATCAGCGGCGAGATTTTACTTGCGCGCGCGAGCCTTAATCGCGACGAACCGGTGACTTTTGGCCGAAGACCGGAACACGCCCGGTCGACGCACTCGCCCACAGTCGCTCGCGGCCTTTACCTTGAGTTGAACAAGTTCGCCCGACGACGGGGGTTGGGGACCAATGAACGACTCACTGCAGGTACGCCTCTTCGCGGGACGCGCCCTTCGGGCAGTCCGTGAGCAGGAGGACGCGGCGCGGGCGATCCGACCGAAGCCGGACCTCCCGTCGCAACGCTCCGCCGAGGAGCCGGCTGCGACCGCCAGGCCTCAGGCGTTGGCCGAAGAGCTGATGTAGGGCGCGAGCTCACCGGCCAGGTCGGCGTGCACGCGACCGTGCACGACGGTGCCGTCCCCGGTGTGGTCGATGTACTCGACCTCACCCTGCTCGTGGATCTTGTTCAGCAGGTCCCCGCGCTCGTAGGGCAGCAGCGCCTCGAACGAGATCCCCGGGCGCGGCAGGTCGGCCTCAACCGCCAGCAGCGCGTCCGCGATGCCCTCGCCGGTTCTGGCCGAGACGACTACCGAGTGCGGCTCGCGGGCCTTGAGGCGCGAGATCACCATCGGGTCGGCAGCGTCGGCCTTGTTGATCACGACCAGCTCGGGCACCTTGTCCGCGCCGATCTCCGCGAACACCTCACGAACCGCCGCGAGCTGCCCCTCCGGGTCGGCGTGCGAGCCGTCGACGACGTGCAGGATCAGGTCCGAGTCGGCGACCTCCTCCAGCGTGGAGCGGAACGCCTCCACCAGCTGGTGGGGCAGGTGCCGGACGAAGCCGACGGTGTCGGACATCGTGTAGATCCGGCCGTCTGAGGTCGTCGTACGACGGGTCGTCGGGTCCAGCGTGGCGAAGAGGGAGTCCTCGACGAGCACGCCGGCGTTGGTGAGCCGGTTCAGCAGCGAGGACTTCCCGGCGTTGGTGTAGCCGGCGATCGCGACCGAGGGCACGTCGTGGCGACGGCGCTCCGCCCGCTTCGTGTCACGCGTGGTCCGCATGTGTGCGAGCTCGCGGCGCAGCTTGGCGATCTTGGTGTTGATCCGGCGCCGGTCGGTCTCGATCTTCGTCTCACCGGGACCACGACCACCGATGCCGCCGCCCTGCGAGCCGACCCGGCCGCCGGCCTGACGGGACAGGTTTCCACCCCAACCACGAAGACGCTGCTTCATGTAGCTGAGCTGGGCGAGCTCGACCTGGGCCTGGCCCTCTCGCGACTTGGCGTGCTGGGCGAAGATGTCGAGGATCAGAGCGGTGCGGTCGACGACCTTGACCTTGACCCGGTCCTCGAGGTTCCTCAGCTGCGAGGGGGCGAGCTCACCGTCGCAGATCACGGTGTCCGCGCCGGTTGCCTGCACGATCTCGCGCAGTCCGTCGACCTTGCCGCGTCCGATGAAGGTCGCGGGGTCGGGTGACTGTCGGCGCTGGTACAGCGCATCGAGCACCTCGGACCCGGCGGTCTCGGCGAGCAGGGCGAGCTCGGCCATCGAGTTCTCGGCGTCCTCGACGCTGCCGTCGGTCCAGACGCCCACCAGGACGACCCGCTCAAGCCGCAGCTGGCGGTACTCGACCTCGGTGATGTCCTCGAGCTCGGTGGAGAGGCCGACCACGCGGCGAAGCGCGTGCCGCTCCGCCAGGTCGTAGTCGCCGGCGCTCTCTTCGGGGTCCTCGTCCGCGTATCCGGACTCCCAGCCCTCGGTCTCGGCGAGCTCGTCGGCGAGGTCGAAGTCCTCGACGTCGCGCACGGGCTCGTCTACCGGCCGGACCGGGTCCGCTTCGTATGCATGTTCAGAATTAGTCATATCCACCAGGTGCAACATGATCGGACGGGGTGGCATTCCCCCGGGTGCTTCTTCGATGGTCCCACGCTCAGGTGCGGGGGGCGAACGAATAAGGCACCTCGCCCACGGCGACGATGACAGCCGGACCGGTCAGCAGCAGCCGGTTCCCGGTGGTCCAGGTCACGGTGAGCTCGCCGCCGGGGACATCGACCCGATATGTCGTGTCCGTCCCCTCCGGGCGCGCGTCGTCCGCGAGCGCCGCCGCGACCATCACCGCGCAGGCCCCCGTGCCGCAGGAGCGGGTCTCCCCCGAGCCGCGCTCGTGAACACGCATCGCGACGTGGCGCTCGGCCCGTCGTACGACGAACTCGACGTTGACGCCCTCGGGGTAGTCGGTGGAGTCGTACGTCGGGGGCTCGAGCAGGGTCCCCGCGTCGTCGAGCGACTCGACGAAAGCAACCGCGTGCGGGTTGCCCATGCTCACGTTCGTGGCCGGCCAGCTCTTGTCACCGACCGCGACCTTGGAGTCGGCGAAGACCTGCGGCTCCCCCATGTCGGCGGTGATCCGGCCGTCGGCCTCGAACGTGACAACCTTGATCCCGGCCCGGGTGCCGATCGCGAGCGGCTTCTCGGTCGGGACGTTCTGATGGTCGGCGAGGTAGCGCGCGAAGACCCGCACGCCGTTGCCGCACATCTCCGAGACCGAGCCGTCGGAGTTGCGGTAGTCCATGAACCACTCAGCCTCACCGCGGGCCTCGACGGCTGCCTGGTCGTCGTACGCCTCGGTCCGGACCGCGCGCATCACACCGTCCCCACCGATCCCGGCGCGACGGTCGCAGAGCGCGGCGACCAGCGCAGGGTCGAGGTCGCCGTGCAGGGTGCCGTCGGGGTCGGGCAGGAGGACGAAGTCGTTCTCGGTGCCGTGACCCTTGAGGAACGGGAAGGTGTCGCTCACGAAGTCAGGCTACCGGGGCGCGTCCTGCCGAGAACTGTCGGCGGCATCTGGCACCTTCGGGGACATGGAGAACAGATCGGACAAGCTGATGCTCAGCGGCGTGGTGGCGTTCTGTGCGGACTGTGCCGACGACCGGATCTTCCTGCCCGTCGAGGAGGGCTGTGACGTCGACGGTTGCGAGTTCTGCTGCACGTCGTGCGACGCCGCGGTGTTCCTGCTCGAGGTGCTGGACAACACCGGCGCCGCGCACGCCCAGGTGGCCTAGCCTTCCACCATGCCGCTGCTGCTCGTTGATATGGACGACACCCTGGTCGACCGTTCGGCGACGATGCACCGGTGGGCCGAGCGCCATCTGCGCTGGCCCTGCCACGGAGCATGGTCCTGGTTGGCCGACCGGTTCCACGTGCATCGCCTGGTGTCCCGGCTGGTGGCGTTGTACGAAACCTCCGAGCCGCGGAGCTACCGGCTCGAGGAGGGTGTCGCCGATGCGTTGCAGGAGGTCCGTGGAGCCGGGTGGTCGATCGCAGTGATCACCAACGGTCACCGTCGCACCCAGCCCGCCAAGCTCGCCTCCGCGGAGATCCTGCCGCTGGTCGACGCAGTCGTGATCTCCTCCCACGAAGGGTTCGCCAAGCCCGACCCGCGCGTTTTCCGGCTCGCGGCCGAGCGCGCGGGCTGCTCGCTCGACGGCGCGTGGGCGATCGGTGACGACCTGCGCCAGGAGATCGCCGGTGCGACCGGGCTCGGCCTCCGCAGCGTGTGGCTCAACCCGTCGGGTCGACCGGAAAGCCCGGACGTGGACCTGCAGGCGCGCTCGTTCCCCGAGGCGGTCGCGCTCGTGCTCAGTGACGCACCGCGTCGAGCGCCTTCGCCACCCGATCCGGGTCGTCCCATCCCACCCACGTGATCCGTGGGTCCTTGCGGAACCAGCTGTCCTGGCGGCGCGCGAACCTGCGCGTTCCCGTGATCGTCTGCTCCTGAGCCTCGACCTCGGTGATGTTCCCGTCGAGGAAGGCCAGCACCTGCTGGTAGCCCAGCGCCCGGTTCGCCGTCCTGCCCTCGCGCAGGCCGCGATCGGCGAGTCGTCGTACCTCGTCGACGAACCCGGCGTCCCACATGTGTTTGACCCGCCGCTCGATCCGCTCGTCGAGGACCGGCCGCGGGACGTCAACCCCGATCTGGCGGACGTCGTCGTAGAAGTAGGCCAGCTCCGGAAGGCTCGCGCTGAACGGCCGGCCGGTGAGCGCGATGACCTCGAGGGCGCGGACCACACGGCGGCTGTTGGTCGGGATGATCTTGGCGGCCGCGTCCGCGTCCACGGCGATCAGCCGGCGGTGCATCTCCAGCGGCCCGATCTCGTCCAGCTCCTCCTCGAGCTGCCGGCGGATCGCCGGGTCCGTGCCCGGGAACTCGAACCGGTCCAGGATCGCGCGGGTGTACAGCGCCGAGCCGCCCACGAGAACCGGAACCAGACCCCGGCCGCGACAGTCGTCGATCACGTCGCGGGCCCACCCCTGGAACTCCGCCACCGTCGCCGGTTCGGTGACGTCGAGCAGGTCCAGGAGGTGATGGGGGATCCCCCGGCGCTCGTCGACCGGAAGCTTCGCCGTGCCGATGTCCATGCCGCGGTAGACCTGCATCGAGTCGGTGTTGACCACCTCGCCGCCGAGCGACTCCGCGAGGTCGAGGGAGAGGTCGGACTTCCCCGCGGCGGTGGGGCCGACGATCGCCACGATGGGCGGCCGCGCCTCGGGTGGGGTCATGCCGCAAAGTCTCGCAAACCGTTTCGGCCGGGGCGCGACGGGTACGGCCAGGACATGGCACCTTCCGACGAGACCACCAAGGCAGGACCTGCCAACCCGCAGGACACCCCGGACCTCGACGCGCCCACACCGCCCGGCGGTCCGCTGCGCACCGACGCGCCGACCGCCCCGGTCACGCCCGGCCCTTCGGGCAGTGCCGGTTCCGATGACCCGGAGCGTCGAAGCCTCTCCGACGAGCAGGAGGTCGAGGCCCCCGAGGAGTCGTCCAACGCCGGCCACGCCTCGGTCGGACCGGAGCCGGAGGACCGTCCGGTCGCCGGCCGGGACGCTCCCGGACCGGACCCGTTCGACAACGCAGCATCGTCCGCGGGTGAGCCGTCGGACGCGTCCGGCAACGAGTGACCGACCTCGACTGAAGCGGAGGCAGCATGCACAACGACGAGCTGATCGGCACCGGACCGGCCGGTGACGAGCACCCCGACGAGTTCGCGTCCAACGACCAGTCCGACGTGGCTGCCGATCCACCCGAGGTCGTCATCGCCCACCCCGATCCGGCGCGTGATGCCGACCTCGAGGGCGACATGGGGGTCAGCAGCGAGCGCACGGCCGAGGACGCCGACTCCGATGATGTCGAGTCGACCGGGAGCGTCGGGTCGGCGACGACGGGCACGGATGGCTCGAACCCGACCGTTGGCGGCACGGCCCACTCCGAGAACGACGAGTCGAGCAACCCTGCCGACGTACCGTCACACGAGTCCGACCCCGCAAAGAACCCCGGCCACTCCCACGGCTGACCCCTCCCCTCGTTGAGCCGGGGGTTCTGCCCCGTTGAGCGGGGGGTTCTGCCCCGTTCAGCCGCGGGTTCTGCCGCGTCAGCGGCAGGCGGGGGCGTCGGCTTCGGAGAGCGGGTCGGGTACGCCGACTGTCGGCAGCCCGAGCAGCACACCGGGGGAGCTCGACGGGGCGGCGTTGCGCAGCTCCCAGGCGTCACCGGCGCGGGTACGACGGACCGCGCGCACCGCGCTGTCGGAAACCAGATGGTGCGGCGCGGCGTAGGTGACCTCGACCTCGACCATGTCACCCGGACGGACCTCGACGGCGTCACCTTTCCGGTCGACCGCGGTGAAGTGGACCAGCCGGTTGTCGCGGGCACGACCGGTGAGACGGTGCGTCTCGGCGTCCTTGCGGCCCTCACCCTCGGCGACGAGAAGCTCGACCGTCGTACCGACCAGCTTCTTGTTCTCGTCCCAGGCGATGTCGTTGACCAGGGCCACGAGTCGCTCGTAGCGGTCCTGGACCACGTCGCGCGGAACCTGGTCCTCGAGCACCGCGGCCGGCGTGCCGGGCCGCTTGGAGTACTGGAAGGTGAAGGCTCCCGAGAACCGGGCCTGACGCACGACGTCGAGCGTGGCCTGGAAGTCCTCCTCGGTCTCCCCGGGGAACCCGACGATGATGTCGGTGGTGATCGCGGCCTCCGGCATCGCGGCGCGAACCCGCTCGATGATGCCGAGGTACCGCGACTGCCGGTAGGACCGACGCATGTCCTTGAGCACCCTGTCCGACCCGGACTGCAGCGGCATGTGCAGCTGCGGCATCACGTTCGGCGTCTCGGCCATCGCCTCGATCACGTCGTCGGTGAAGGCAGCCGGGTGCGGGGAGGTGAACCGGACCCGCTCCAGGCCCTCGATCTCCCCGCACGCCCGCAGCAGCTTGCCGAACGCCAGCCGGTCACCGAACTCGACACCGTAGGTGTTCACGTTCTGGCCGAGCAGGGTGACCTCCGTGACGCCCTCGGCCACGAGAGCACGGATCTCGGCGAGGATGTCGCCGGGTCGGCGGTCCTTCTCCTTGCCGCGCAGCGCCGGGACGATGCAGAACGTGCAGGTGTTGTTGCAGCCGACGGAGATCGACACCCACGCGGCGTACGCCGACTCACGCTTGGTCGGCAACGTGGAGGGGAAGACCTCGAGCGACTCGAGGATCTCGACCTGGGCCTCCTCGGCCACGCGCGCCCGTTCGAGCAGCACCGGCAACGAGCCGATGTTGTGCGTGCCGAAGACCACGTCCACCCACGGCGCGCGCTTGGTGATCTCGCCCTTGTCCTTCTGCGCGAGGCAGCCACCGACCGCAATCTGCATGCCCGGGTTGGCGGCCTTGATCGGAGCGAGGTGGCCGAGGTTGCCGTACAGCTTGTTGTCGGCGTTCTCCCGGACCGCGCACGTGTTGAACACGACGACATCGGCCTGCGAGTCGTCGGCCGCAGGCACGTAGCCGGCGTCCTCGAGCAGACCGGTGAGCCGCTCCGAGTCGTGGACGTTCATCTGGCACCCGTAGGTGCGGACTTCGTACGTGCGGGGCGCCGACATGGGGCTGCTGGGCGTGGAGGTCATAGCGCCTCAAGGGTACGGCGGACCCGTCTCGCGCGAGAAACCAGCGGGCTCAGCAGGCCTTCACCCACGAGCACTCCACGCCCTCGGGGCCCGCCAGGAGTGCGCGCGTGAGTCTGGACATAGAGCTCTCCCCCGCTTTGGAACCACGACGATGTCCGGCGTTCCGGACCTGCCGGATTCTGCCGGGCGCTGCGCGCGTTGTCCGCCCGGAGCGGTTGCAGGCTCTCGCAGGTGCGCAAGCCGCAACCACGGCCGAAGCCGGTGACGGGTCGTCCCGCCACCGGCTTCGGTCTGAATCTCAGCTGTTCGAGGTCCCTGACTCGGGCGCCGGGTCAGCCTGCTTGCGCGGCGGCAGCTTGTCGCCGGGGGTCGAGCCCTCGCCGACCGTGCGAGCTTCCTTTTCCTGCGCGGGCGTGGTCGCCGGCGTCGCCGCGGTCTGGGTGGGGTCTTCCGCGACCTTCGACTCCACCACCTCGGCCACGTCGGCAGGGGTGGCCGACGGCTTGTCAGCCGGCGCCTTCTTGGCCGGCGCCTTCTTGGCTGCAGGCGCCTTCGCAGCCTTCTTCGGCGTTGAAGTCTTCGCCTCGGAGGTCTTCGCCTCAGAGGTTTTGGCGGCGGACGTCTTCGCCGCTGCCTTCCTGGGTGGGGCGGCCTTCGTGGCTGCAGGCTTCTTCGCAGCGGAGGACTTCTTCGCAGCGGAGGACTTCTTCGCGGCAGGGGCCTTCTTGGCGGCGGGGGTCGTCGAGGTGGAGGCACCAGCGCCAGGAGCGTTCTCGGCCGGGGTGTGTCCGGGCTCGTTGACGCTGGGCACCGGCCGAAGGTTGGCGCGGGACTGCGGAGCCGACGGTGCGGTCGTGCGGTGCGCCTTGCGAGCCGCTCGGGCTCCACTCACCACGTCAGCCGCCTTCGACGCGGCGGTCATGCCGACGATCTCGACGACGTTCTTGCCGGCCGTCGCCGTCCCCTTGACCTTGTCGACGACCCTGCCCGCCGTACTTCTCGGGTCTTTCAGGGATTTCATCGCTGTCGAGGTGATCTTGCCGATCGGGTTGTTCGCAGGCACGTATATCCCTTTCGTCGCGGACGAGGGCAGTTCCCTTCTTGATCGTATTGAAACCCGCCTGAAAGGGCTACGTGTAGGCATGCAGTACCGGAAATGGATAACGTGCTGCCATGACCTCCGCTGCCGAAGCATCTTCCACCGATAGCTCAACGGGGCCGCTCGTCGTTCTGGACCAGGTGAACAAATGGTTCGGCGACCTACATGTCCTCCAGGACATCAACCTCTCGATCAACCGCGGCGAAGTCGTCGTCGTGATCGGCCCGTCGGGCTCCGGCAAGTCCACGCTCTGCCGGGCGATCAACCGGCTGGAGACCATCAACGACGGCACCATCAAGCTTGACGGGCAGCCGTTGCCGGCCGAGGGCAAGGACCTGGCACGGCTCCGGGCCGAGGTCGGCATGGTCTTCCAGAGCTTCAACCTCTTTGCGCACAAGACGATTCTCGAGAACGTCACGCTGGGACCCATCAAGGTCCGCAAGCAGAAGAAGGAAGCGGCGGACAAGCGGGCCAAGGAGCTTCTCGACCGGGTCGGCGTGGCGCACCAGGCGAACAAGTACCCAGCCCAGCTGTCCGGAGGTCAGCAGCAGCGAGTCGCCATCGCGCGAGCGCTGGCGATGGAGCCCAAGGTCATGCTCTTCGACGAGCCGACATCCGCGCTGGACCCCGAAATGATCAAGGAAGTCCTCGATGTCATGGTCGATCTGGCCGAGGGCGGAATGACCATGATCGTGGTGACTCACGAGATGGGCTTTGCCCGTACGGCGGCGAACCGCGTGGTGTTCATGGCCGACGGCGCCGTCGTCGAGGAGAACACGCCCGAAGAATTCTTTACCAACCCACAGTCGGACCGCGCCAAGGACTTCCTCGGCAAGATCCTCAAGCACTGACCACAACGATGAGCTCGGTCGGGCGAAAACAACTCCCGATCAGAACAAAAGAAAAAGGGGAAATCATGCGCATCATGAAGACCAAAGCCCTTCTCGGGGCCGCGGCGCTCTCGCTCACGCTTGCGGCGTGTGGTGGCGGCGACGGAGGTAGCGAGCCCACGGTTGCGGAGAATCCCGAGTTCGAGGCCGGGACCACCATGGCCGAGATCTCCGAAGCCGGCACCATGACCGTCGGCACCAAGTTCGACCAGCCCGGCTTCGGTCTGCTCGGGCTCGAGGACACGCCTGAGGGCTTCGACGTAGAGGTCGCCAAGATCATCGCCGGCGCGCTCGGCGTGGCGCCCGAGGACATCGAGTGGAAGGAGGCCACCTCGGCTGTACGCGAGGAGGTCATCGAGCGCGGTGAGGTCGACATGGTGGTCGCGACGTACACCATCAACGACGAGCGCAAGCAGCGCGTCACCTTCGCGGGTCCGTACTACGTGGCCGGCCAGCAGCTGATGGTCAAGTCGGACAACGACACCATCACCGGACCGGACGACCTCGCGGCCAACCCGGACGCCAAGGTCTGCTCGGTGACCGGCTCGACGCCGTCGGAGAACATCAAGCAGTACCTCGCGAGCCCTGACCAGCTCGTTCTCTTCGATGTCTACGACAAGTGTGCCGACTCGCTGCGCACCGGCCAGGTCGACGTGGTCACCACCGACAACGTGATCCTGCTCGGTTTCGTCGCCGACTCCGACGGTGAGTTCAAGCTCGTGGGCGAGCAGTTCACCGACGAGCCCTACGGCATCGGCATCGAGAAGGGCGACACCGCCTTCTGCGAGTTCATCAACACCACGCTCCAGGAGAACGAGGACGCCTACAACACGGCTTGGGAGGAGACCGCCGGACAGGTCGAGGGCACTGAGGCCCCGACGCTGCCCGAGCCCGACGCCTGCGCCTGACGCACAGCCGGTGATGCCGTCGCGCCGCTGTGAAAGCGGCGGCGCGGCGGGATCACTCCCCTTCTAGGAAAGGACGCTCGGTGGAAGGAGTCACCAGCAACCTCGACCTGTTCGCGAGCGGCTTTCTCAGGTCCCTGGGCATCTGCTTGTGGGGCATGGTCGGCTCCCTGCTGCTGGGCACCCTGATCGCGGCTTTCCGGGTCTCGCCGTTACCCACGCTTCGCGCCTTCGGCTCGAGCTGGGTCACCGTCATCCGCAACTGCCCGTTGACCGTGATCCTCTTCTTCTTCGCCTTCGGTCTGCCGGAGATCGGGGTCAACCGCTCCTTCTACTTCTTCGGCGTCACGGCACTGATCATCTACACCTCGGCGTTCGTGTGCGAGGCCGTCCGCTCGGGCATCAACTCGGTCGACGCCGGTCAGGCGGAGGCCTCACGCGCGATCGGGCTGACCTTCACCCAGTCGCTCGGCCAGGTGGTCCTCCCCCAGGCGTTCCGCTCCTCAGTACCGCCGCTGGGCAGCGTCATCATCGCGATGTTCAAGAACTCCGCGGTCGTCGGCGCTTTCGGCGTCGGCGGCGACCTGTTCAGCGTGGGCAACAACCTGACCAGCGCTCAGGGCTTCGCAGCCCTGCCGGTGCTCACCGGTGTGGCGGTCGGCTACCTCCTGATCACGTTGCCGTCCGGCGCGTTGTTGAGCGTCATCGAGCAGAAGGTGGCGATCGCACGATGAGCCAGGCAGACACCGTCCTGTACGACGCCCCCGGCCCTCGCGCCAGGCGCCGTGCCCTCATCGGAACCCTGGTCGCCGGCGCCGCGCTGCTCGCCCTGACCATCTTCGTCATCGTCCGGCTGGCCAACCAGGGTCAGTTCTCCATGGACCTGTGGGGGCCGCTGATCAACCCGGCCGACGAGAACTTCGCCGCCGTCTGGCGCCTCCTCGGACTCGGCATCCAGGCAACGATGATCGCGGCCGTCCTGGCCATCTTCTTCTCGCTCATCGTCGGCACGCTGGTGGGTGTCGGGCGGATGATGCTCGGCCGGTGGACGCGCCTGCCCCTGGTGGGCCTGATCGAGCTGTTCCGTGGTCTCCCCGTGGTCATCACGATCTTCTTCGCGTTCCGCGTGCTCCCCGAGGTGGGCGTGGATGTCTCACCACTGCCGGGCAACGACGGCTTGTGGTACCTCGTGATCGGCCTGACCGCCTACAACTCGGTCATCATCGCCGAGATCCTCCGCGCCGGTGTCGCATCACTGCCCCGCGGTCAGGGCGAGGCGGCCCGCGCCATCGGCATGACGGAGGGCCAGGTCATGCGCGCCGTGCTGCTCCCCCAGGCCTTCCGGATCATGCTGCCGGCGCTGATCAGCCAGCTCGTGGTCGTCCTCAAGGACACCTCGCTGGCGGCCCTGCTCGGCATCTACATCGAGCTGCTCCGGCGGGGCAACATCATCTCGCTGAACCTGGACAACCCGATCCAGACCCTCACCATCGTCGGCCTGATCTACATCCTCATCAACTACGCGCTGTCCCGCCTCGCGGTCTTCACCGAACGCAGGCTGGCCCGTCGTGGAGCCGGTCAGATGGAGGAGGCCGAGCAGACCGAGAAGGCGTCGACGAGGACTGCGGGCGCCTGACGCTCAGGCCTTCGCCGGCCTCTCGGTGACCCAGAGCCGGATGACACCCTCGACCACCACGGTGCCGTCGTCGCGCACACCGCGCACGCGGACCGGGAGGTCGGGGGCGTCGCCCGTCCAGGCCTCTGGATCGGTCTCCGCGATGCAGGTGATGTCCGAGGTCGCCTTGGCCGTGTAGCTGACCTCCATGCCCTTGGGGATCCAGCGCTTGTCCGCCGGCACGGTCACCTCGGCCAGCGAGCCCATGGCCGCCTCCAGGCCGTTGCAGATCGCGATCACGTGCACGGTGCCGATGTGGTTGTGCACGCCACGGCGCTTCCTGATCACCAGCTCGGCGTAGTTCGGGCGGAGCTCGGTGAACCGCGGTCGGACCGTGGCGAAGTACGGCGCCTTCTGCGCGAAGATCGCCGAGAAGATGCGCTTGCCGGCCGGAAGTCGGGTGACCTGGTCGTAGAGGGCCATCACGTTTG
>JBFIWG010000041.1:0-14845 GCA_041606495.1 Nocardioidaceae bacterium | reverse complement strand
GGGCTCGGCCCGGGAGTCGTCGTACCCCTTGCGCAGCTCACGCAGCTCGGGCAGCCGCTCGAGCACGTCGCGGTGCATCCGCTGGGGCCCCTCGAGGATGTCCTCCAACGCCAACAGACCCATCTCGGCGGGGCTGTACTGCATGGACAGCAGGTGCCGGACCTGGGTCTCGAAGCTCTCGCGGATCATCTTGCCGCCGCGGTCGTACGGCGAGTGCAGCAGCGCCGCGACGATCCGGTTGCGGCGGTGGAAGTACGCCTGCCAGTCGATCGTGTCGTCCTTCTCGTGCCACGGCACGTGCCAGACGGCGACACCGGGCAGGGTGACGGTCGGGTAGCCCGCCTCGCCCGCCCGCAGACCGAACTCCGCGTCGTCCCACTTGATGAACATGGGCAGGGAGAGCCCGACCTCCTTGATCACCTTGGTCGGGATCAGGCACATCCACCAGCCGTTGTAGTCCACGTCGATCCGGCGGTGCAGCCAGTCGGTGGCGCGCAGCGACTTGTTGGCGAAGTTGTGGCCGTGCTTGGTGTGCGGCGCGGCGCCCCAGAACCAGCGGTAACGGTCGACGGTCTCGCCGTAGGCGTGCATCACCGAGCGGTCGTAGAGGCTGAACATCTGGCCACCGACGATGGTCGGCTGCTTGGCCAGGTCACCGAAGGCGACGGCGCGCAGGATGCCCTCGGGCTCGCACACCACGTCGTCGTCGAGCAGCAGCACGTAGTCGGCGTCGCCCTTGGCGGTCGCCTCGTCCATCGAGCGGGAGAAGCCGCCGGAGCCACCGAGGTTGCCCTGCTCGATCAGCCGGAGCTTCGGGCCGAGCGCGGCAGCCGCCTCGGCGTACTGCTCGTGGTCGGAGACCTTCTGGGTGCCCTGGTCGACGACGTAGATCTCGTCGAGGATGTCGAGGACTGCGGGCTCCTTGGAGAGCTGGACCAACTGGTCGACGCAGAACTCGGGACGGTTGAAGGTGGTGATGCCGATGGAGACGATGCCCTGCCGGACGTTCTCGGTCTCGAAGCCCCAGAAGCCCTCGAGGACGACCGCCTCGCGCTCACCGGCCTCGACGTCGAACCAGTACCAGCCACCGTCGATGAACGGCTTCAACGGGAGGTCGAAGGTCATCGTGGTCGCGCCCTTGGAGTCGAAGCTCTCCGACTCGGCACGCTGCACGTGGCCCTTGGCCGTGGAGCGGTAGACGCTGAGCGTGCCCTGGCCACGGACGCTGACCTGGAGCCGGACCGACGGGAACGAGGTCCAACGGCGCCAGTAGCTGGCCGGGAACGCGTTGAAGTAGGTGCCGAAGGTCAGCCGTCGCTCGGCGAAGACGACCGCGCCCTCCTCGGTGATCTTTCCGAAGCCACCGAGGCCGGAAACCGGGTCCCCGGTGCGCTCCTCGTCCTTGCCTGCCGACTTGTCGTCGGTGTCCCCGGCCGCACCTGCGGCGCTGGGTGCCGCGGCGAAGCTGGAGACCCCGCCGACGTACAGCGGACGAATGTCGATCTCCTGCTCGGGGCGCATCACGGTGCGGTGAACGACGCGGAAGCTCGCACGAGAAGGCGCCTCGGTCGGTGTGTCCACCGCGGTGGACTCAGCGGTATCAGTCAAGGTGTGTCCTCATCGACGGGTGAGTTCCGGCAAGACCGACTCACGGTACCAGTGGCCTCCCTGGCGACCGGCGTTCAGCCCTCTGAGCCCTAGGATGGCCCGGTCCGACCCCGCCCAAACCCCGAGGAGCGCAACCGATGTCCGACGCCGTAGCCACGGGCACCAAGAAGGTGTTCTTCCACGTCGGGGCTCCGAAGACCGGTACGACGTACCTCCAGGAGGTGCTCTTCCAGAACCGCGACGCCCTGGCCGCCAACGGCGCGCTGTACCCCTACGAGGACTTCGGCCAGTCGTTCCGGTCCATGCAGGACTTCCGCGGCGCCGCATGGGGCAACAAGGGTCCCGGTCACTGGGCCGGCGAGTGGGACGCGGTCGCGACGCGCACCCGTGACTGGACCGGGTCGACGGTGATCATCTCCAACGAGCTGCTCGGCGGCTCCGAGCCGGACCGGATCGCCGCGGGGGTCGAGAGCGTGCTGCCGGCCGACGTGCACGTGATCTTCACCGCCCGTGACTTCGCCCGCCAGCTCGTCTCGGACTGGCAGGAGCACGTCAAGCACAAGCACACGGTGACCCTGGAGCAGTTCGTCGACGACCTGATCGAGAAGGGACTCGATGCGCCGGCGCCGTTCGGTGAGCTGTTCTGGGGGATGCACGACGCGGCCTACGTGCTGCGACGGTGGACCTCGGTCGTACCTCCCGAGAACATCCATGTGGTGACCGTTCCGCAGGCCGGAGCTCCGCGGGACACGCTGTGGCTCCGGTTCTGCGAGGTCACCGGGCTGGACCCGGACGCCTACGAGACCGAGACCAAGCGGTCGAACCCCTCGATGGGGGTGGCTGAGACCGAGCTGGTCCGGCGGATGAACCTCGACTGCGCGGACATCCGTATCGAGGACTACGACCGGCTGGTACGCATCGTCCTGGCCGAGCGGATCCTCGGCGGCCAGCCGCCCAAGCTCACCCTGCCGTCAGGCCGGATGGAGTGGGTCTCGCGACGCTCACGCGAGCTCATCGACGAGCTCCGCGCTGCTGGCTACGCGGTCATCGGCGACCTGGAGGAGCTGATGCCCGATGAGGAGGCGCACAGGAGCTACGTCTCGCCGACCGAGCTCAGCGACGCCGAGCTCGGCCCGGCGGCCATTCGGGCGTCGACCGGCCTCCTCAAGCAGGCCGCCAAGATGCGTCGCAAGGCCCGCGAGCTCGAGGAGCAGCTGGCCCAGGCAACCGCCCCGCCGCCGGCACCCCCGCAGCGCACGCCCCGCGACAGGGCCCGCGACTTCTACTGGCGCAATCGCGGCCGCGTCGGCAAGGTGCTGCGCAAGGCTGGCCTGCTCAAGCGCTGACCGGCTACCTCTGCTTGTTCTTCGGACCCTTCTTGGGGTTCTGGAGGGCAGCCGCCATCACGTGGTCGAGCACGTCGACCAGGGCGTCGTTCACCTCGGCATCGGTAAGGTCGTCCGGTCCACGACCGGTGCTCTTCTTGTCGCGCCGGCCGGGGCGTTCGGGAACCAGCTCGTCCAGCGAGCCGACCACGTCGTAGCCGGCCTTGCGGAGCTTCTTGACGATGCCCTCCGACAGGTCGACGATCCGGTTCCGCTGGGAGAAGTCGAGCGGCAGCTTGCTCCGGTCGGGCACAGCAGTGGTCAGCGCCGGCAGCAGCTGGGTCATCACCTCGGCCCGGAACCGCAGGATCGGGATGTCCTTGCCGTACCGCTCGTTGTAGCGGCGGAGCACCTCCGCCGAGGTGACACCCAGCGACTCGTTGGCGGCGGCGATCTCGGACGGGTACTCCCCAGGGTCCAGGCCGAGCACACCGGCGAACCGCTGCCAGAGCAGGTCGGGGGGTGAACCCGCCGGTGGTGCGGTCACCACGTGCACGCGCGAGGGGTCGAGACCCTGGGACCAGCGTTCCAAGGCGGTCGCCGCGTCCTGCGCGCCCCAGAAGTGCTTGGCCAGCCTCGTCTTGCGCTTGCCCAGCACGTCTTCGAGGAACACCTGGTAACGCATCACCCGCCGGTTCTTGATCTGCTCCTGCCAGACGGCCGGCACCTGGCGCATCAAGTCCCGGGCGGTGTAGATGACGTGCACCTCGGCGTCCCCGAAGGACCCCAGGATCCGGCGGCACTCTTCCGGTTGGGAGTAGACGAACATCTCGCTGGACATGACCACCGCCTGCCCGTCCCAGTCGACGGTCTGCGCGACGAGCTCGTCCCAGTGAGCCTCGAACTTGCCGCCGCCTTCGTCGTCGTCGAACCGGCCGCGAAGGTCCCAGACCGCGGTGTGGTGGGCGTTGTTCCCCACTCGGGGGTAGAGCACGCCGGCCTGCTCCATCGCGTCGCGGTTCTTGTGCAGAACCTGCTGGAGGTAGGTGGTACCGGTCTTCGGGGCGCCGATGTGGATGAAGACGCGCTTGGTGTCAGCCATGCGAACGCAGCCGCCTCACCCGGTCGCGGACCTTGACCGCTGCCCGTCGAGCGACGCTGCCCTCGGCGTCCACGCCGTGACCCGGACGCGCGCCGCCCTTGCCCGGAGGCCGGGAGGCGAACTCACCGACCAGGCCAAGGGAGAGGTCGAGCAGGGTGGCCTCGTCGACCTCGTCGGGCATCGGCCCGTCGCCGACGCTGAGGTCGGGGCGCAGGTCCTCGAGGTCGCCGACGATCGCGCAGCCGGACTGCTTGAGGGCCTCGATCATCTTGTCGCTGGTTGCACGGATCTCGTCGTGGTACTCCGCGGGGACGGCCAGGCGTCCGCTGTTGGAGAAGCTGACCAGCATCTTCTCCGCGAAGCCGCGCTTGATCCGGGACTCGTACTCCGGCCAGGTCAGGTCGGCCAGCTTGGGGTTCAACCTTCGGAGGAACTCCGACTCCACCACGCCGAGCGACGGGTTCGAGCCCTCACCGCCGAAGGTGTAGTCGAGGTCCGGCAGGTCGGTCGCAGCGGCGAACCGGCGCCACAGCTCGAGCTTGTCCGCGCCGGGCCGGGGCACCGTCACGACGGTCACCCGCTCCGGACCGACCTGCTCGGCCCAGCGGTTGGCCAGGGACGCGACGTTCTGCGGCGCCCAGAACCCGCCCTGCTGCCTGCGCCCCTGGTCGGACCGCAGGATGTTGTCGAGGAACTCGCTGTAGCGGTCGATGTTCCGGTTCTTCACCCGCTCCTGCCACACCGCTGGGATCTGGCGGGCGAGGTCGCGGGCGGTGATCACGATGCGCACGTCGTCGGTGGCGAAGCTGCTGACGGCCTTGGCGATGTGCGGCCGGGTGCTCCGGGCCAGGGTCTCGTGGGAGATGACCGTCGTACCCGAGAAGCCGTCGGCCTCGCGGACGAGCTTGTCCCAGGCTCCGGCGGCGCGCGGGTAGGCGTGCCCCTGGAAGTCGGACTCGCGCAGGTCCATGGAGGCCATGAAGTGGTCGGCCTTGCGTGCTGCTGGGTACAGCACGCCGTTCTTCGCCAGCTGCTCCTTGTTGTTGAACAGGAGCCGCTGGAGGAAGGTCGTACCCGACTTGGCAACGCCGATGTGGAGGTGGACCGTGCGGGACAAGGGTTCTCCTCGGGAGACCGGACTGCGGATCGCAGCGAGCATAGCGTCAGTAGACTCGCCCACGCCGTGACCCCTCGAGGAGGAGACCACCTGTGAAGAGCAAGGTCTTCCTGCACATCGGCGCCCCGATGAGCGGGTCGACGTACCTGCGCGAGGGTCTGGCCCGACACCGGCGTCGGCTCACCCGCGTCGGGGTGCTCTTCCCGCCCAGCCACCTCGGCCACGAGGGCGGCCACCTGCACGCCGTGCTGGACGTGCTCAACCTGTCCAGCGCCGACCACGGACCCACCGCCGGCGCCTGGGACCGCCTGGCCGAGACCGTGCGGGACTGGCGACGCGGCACCGTCGTGCTCTCCCACGAGCTGCTCGCCGATGCCTCACAGGAGCAGGTCGAACGGATCGTGAGCTCGCTGGGGTCGGCCGAGCTCCACGTGGTGTACGCCGCCGGGCCGCTGGGTCGCCAGGTCCCGCTCGCCTGGCAGCGTTGGGTCCACAACGGCGGTACGGCGCCGTACGCGACCTACGTCCAGCGCATCGTCGCCCGCGACGGGCACCGGATGAGCCGGGTGTTCTGGCGCTCCCACGACGCGGCGGACGTCCTGGCCCGCTGGGCGACGTACGTCCCCGCGGAACGGATCCACGTCGTCACCGTCCCGGCCGGAGGCGACGCAGGCGGCGTCCTGTGGGACCGGTTCGCGCGCACCGTCGGTGTCGACCCACGCCGGTTCCGGGTGGGCGCGGAGTCGGACGGGCTGCACGGCCTCGTGGACACCGAGGTGCTGCGCCTGCTGAACATCGAGACCCAGCAGTCGGCCGATCCCGCCGCGATGGCTCGCCTGGCCCGACTCCTCGACGGTGGGACGACGCCGCGGCCCGCATTCCCGCCCGAGCACGCCGAGTGGCTGCGTGCCGAGTCCGACCGGCTGGTCACCGAGGTGAAGAACGGCGGGTACGACGTCGTCGGCGACGTCACCGACCTCCAGGCCGAGACCGCCATGCTCGCCTCCGAGCCCGATCAGGTCACGCCACCGCTCGAGGACGTGCTGCAGGCCCAGACCCGGCTGCTCGCGACGGTCACCGGGCTGCGCGGGCAAGGCGAAGGACCCGCCGGCCTGCGCCGACGGGTCCTTCGTGGTGCTGCTGTGCGGGTGTCGCGGCTCAGGCGACGTTGACCGGCTCCGGAGCCGACTCACCGATCACGATCGAACGCCGCTTGGAGATGTAGACGGCGCCTGCCACGATCAGGGCCGCGACGACCGCGATCGAGATCCGCAGGCCGGTGTTCTTGTCGTCCCCGACCGACAGGGCGACCACAGCCGGTGCGATCAGGAGCGAGACCAGGTTCATCACCTTGAGCAGCGGGTTGATCGCCGGACCTGCGGTGTCCTTGAACGGGTCACCGACCGTGTCACCGATGATCGTCGCCTCGTGCGCGGGCGAGCCCTTGCCGCCGTGGTGGCCGTCCTCGACCAGCTTCTTGGCGTTGTCCCACGCGCCGCCCGAGTTGGCCAGGAACACCGCCATCAGCGTGCCCGCGCCGATCGCTCCGGCGAGGTAGGCGCCAAGCGGCGCCGCACCCAGGCCGAACCCGACCGCCACCGGCGCCAGGATGGCCAGGAGCCCCGGAGTGGCCAGCTCGCGCAGAGAGTCGCGCGTGCAGATGTCCACGACCTTGCCGTACTCAGGACGGCCGGTGCCCTCCATGATCCCGGGGATCTCCCGGAACTGGCGACGCACCTCGAACACGACCGCGCCGGCTGCCCGGCCGACCGCGTTGATGGCGAGCCCGGAGAACAGGAACACCACGGCCGCGCCGATCAGCAGACCGACCAGGTTGGCCGGGTTCGCGACGTTGAGCACGCCGGTGAGCCCGAGCAGCGCCTCGCCGGTCTCGTTCTGGTTCGCCTGCTCCGCCGCGGTGGAGACCGCGTTGGTGAACGAGCCGAACAGGGCGGTGGCCGCGAGCACGGCGGTCGCGATCGCGATGCCCTTGGTGATCGCCTTGGTGGTGTTGCCGACCGCGTCGAGCTCGGTCAGGATCGCCGCGCCCTCGTCGTCCACGTCGCCGCTCATCTCGGCGATGCCCTGGGCGTTGTCGGAGACCGGACCGAAGGTGTCCATGGCCACGATCACGCCGACCGTGGTCAGCAGGCCACAACCCGCCAGCGCCACCGCGAACAGCGACACGACCGTGACGCCGCCGCCGAGCAGGAACGCGCCGTAGACGGCCGCGCCGATGACCAGGGCGGTGTACACCGCGGACTCGAAGCCGACGGAGAGACCCGAGAGGATCACGGTCGCGGGGCCGGTGAGGGCCGTCGTACCGACGTCCTTGACCGGGCGGTGCTCGGTGCCGGTGAAGTAGCCGGTCAGCGCCAGGATCAGCGCCGCCAGCACGATCCCGATGATCACCGCGACCGAGGCGATCACCCGCGGGTCGCCGGTGGACTCCGGGACCTCACCGAGGATCGAGGCGAGCAGCCCGCCGGAGGACTCGACCCGGGTCAGCTCGCCGAACGAGCCGGGCAGGTAGATGAAGGCCGCGAGCGTGCAGGCCACCGCGGACACGGCGGCGGAGATGTAGAACGACCGGTTGATCGTGCGCAGCCCGTTCTCACCCACACGGGGACGGGTCAGGTAGACACCCAGGATCGCGGTCAGCGCACCGATCGCCGGCACGATCAGCGGGAAGACCAGGCCCTCGGAGCCGAACGCTGCGGTGCCCAGGATCAGTGCGGCGACGAGCATCACCGCGTAGGACTCGAACAGGTCGGCGGCCATACCGGCACAGTCGCCCACGTTGTCGCCGACGTTGTCCGCGATCGTGGCCGCGTTGCGCGGGTCGTCCTCGGGAATGTTCTGCTCGACCTTGCCCACCAGGTCGGCGCCGACGTCGGCGGCCTTGGTGAAGATGCCGCCACCGACACGCCTGAACATCGCCAGCAGCGCGGCGCCGAAGCCGAAGCCCTCGAGCACCACGGGCGCGTCACCCTTGTAGATGAAGACGACCACGGCAGCTCCCAGCAGGCCGAGGCCCACCGTCGCCATACCGACCACGCCACCGGTGCGGAAGGCCACCCGCATCGCGGGGTCGCGCCCCTCGTTCTGGGCGGCCGCGGCCACCCGGACGTTCGCGCGGACCGCCAGCCACATGCCGAGGTAACCGATCGCTGCCGAGAAGCCGGCACCGACGAGGAAGAAGACGGACCGCCCGATACGGAGCGAGGCATCGTCGGCGGGCAGGACGAACAGTAGGGCGAACGCCAGGGCCGCGAAGACCGCCAGCGTCTTGAACTGCCGGGTGAGGTACGCCGATGCGCCCTCTTGCACCGCCAGCCCGATGGTTTTCATGTTGTCCGTGCCTTCATTGGCAGCGAGGACCTGACCTCGGAACAGAACCGCCATCGCCAGGGCGATCAGGGCGACCACTCCGACTACGACGATCAGGGTCAGGTTGCTGCCGGACAAAGACACATCCACGCCGCCTTCAGCGGCGAGGGTGAGCCCGGACATACGTCCTCCTCCATGGGCCAGCGGCCCCTCGAGACTGCGTCATTCATTTCGCGGAACTTTCCGCGAATGCCAGGCACGTTTGTGACGTGCCTAACACGAATGTGCCGGAGTCTACTTACGTGGAGGGCCGGTGGAGGGTCAGGCTGTGTGGCGTGTGCCACATTTCCCTGTGCTGCATGGCCGGAAGTGGCCGATACCGAGACAGCTCAAGGAGTCGGCCAGGACACCGCGACGGTTCAGGGCGTCGGCCAGGACATCGTCACGGCGGTCGTGACGCCGTCGCGGACCACGTCGAAGTCCTCGATCAGCCCGCGCAGCAGCGCCCAGGGCTCCACCCCGTCGATGTCGCTGTCCGGGAGATCCATCGGGATGATGTCGCCGGCGGCGACGACGTCGACCTTCAGTGAATCGCCCAGGGTGATCGCGACCGTCACCGGATCCTCGTCCGGGGCCGGGTGGTCCCCGAGCAGGAGAGCACAGGCCTCACCGACCGCGAGGCGCACCTCTTCGACGAAGTCCTCGTCCCGACCAGCGCGACGGGCGACCGAGGCGGCCACCAGACGCACGGTCCTCACGAGGGCAGGGTCACGAGCGATCGTGACCGTGACCCCAGTTGCCGTCCTGGCCGTCCCCGTCGGCATCAAGACTCAGTGCTCAGCGAGCGCGTCGGCCTGGGTGCTGTGGATGGCAAAGACCTTGGCAAGGCCGGTGATCCGGAAGATCTTGAGCAGGCGCTCCTGGTTGCAGATCAGACGCATCGAACCGTTGTGCGCTCGCACCTTCTTGAGCCCGCCCACGAGGACGCCGAGACCCGTCGAGTCGAGGAAGTCGACCTTCTCCATGTCGATCACAAGGTTGTAGTGCCCATCGCTCACCAGTTCGGTGATCTTGTCCCTAAGCCGGGGCGCGGTGTACACATCGATTTCCCCGCCCACCTCGATGATGGTGTGCCCATCCTCGTGGCGCGTCTCGAGTGACAGGTCCACGTGGTTCTCCTCTAAGGTGCTGCGTCAGCGATCAGCGTGGCAGCGGTCCGCTACTCACACCTGGTGCGATTTGCATTCAATCATGCCCTCATTTCGGCCGCAGGTCACTCCCGACGTCTGAACTGGGTCGTGTCCACTCGCCAGCCGCAGGTTTGGGAGACTTCGCAGGTGGCCGAACGCATCCCGACACCCGTCTCCGCGGTGGTGGATCGGCTGACCTTCCCGGCCGGACGCGAGGACCGGCTGACCCACCTCGAGGTACTGCCGCCCCGTGCCGGGCGCACGGCGAGCTGGCCGTCGTGGGTGGCGCCGCTTCTGATCGACAACCTGGCTGCTCGCGGTGTCACGACGCCCTGGACCCACCAGGTCGCCGCCGCCGAGGCGGCCCACCACGGGCGCCACGTCGTGATCTCGACCGGCACCGCGTCCGGCAAGTCGCTGGCCTACCAGCTGCCGGCCCTGACCTCCGTGGTCGAGGCGCGTCGGCCCAACGGGCAGCGCGGCTCGACGGTGCTCTACCTCTCGCCGACCAAGGCCCTCGCCCAGGACCAGCTGCAGGGCCTGCTCGCCCTTGGTGTCCCGGACCTGCGGGCCACGACCCACGACGGCGACTCCTCGCGGGAGCAGCGGGACTGGGCGCGCGACTACGGCGAGTACCTCCTGACCAATCCGGACATGCTGCACCGGTCGATGCTCCCGGCACATGCCCGCTGGTCGAAGTTCTTCTCGATGCTGGACTACGTGGTGGTCGACGAGTGCCACCACTACCGGGGCGTCTTCGGCGCGCACGTCGCGCAGATCCTGCGTCGGCTGCGGCGGGTGTGCGGCTTGTATGGCGCCTCACCCACCTTCGTGCTGGCCTCGGCGACTGTTGCCGAGCCGGAGGTCTCGGCCTCGAGGCTGACCGGGCTCCCGTTCGTGGCCGTGACGGAGGACGGCTCACCCCGGGGGCAGGTGACGCTCGCACTGTGGGAGCCACCCTTCACGTCGTACGCCGGGGAGAACGGTGCGCCGGTACGACGGTCCGCGACCGCCGAGATCGCCGATCTGCTGGCCGACCTGGTCGTCGAGGACGTCCGCACCCTCGCCTTCATCCGGTCCCGACGCGGCGCGGAGAGCGTGTCGCTGACGACCAAGCGCCTCCTCGACGAGGTCGCACCGGGACTGTCCGACCGGGTGGCCGCCTACCGCGGCGGCTACCTGCCCGAGGACCGGCGCGAGATCGAGCAGGCGCTGAGGAGCGGCCGGCTGCTCGGCCTGGCCGCGACCAACGCCCTGGAGCTGGGCATCGACGTGGCCGGGCTGGACGCGGTGCTGCTGGCCGGCTTCCCCGGGACCCGCGCGGCCCTGTGGCAGCAGATCGGGCGCGCCGGCCGCGGCGGCCAGGACGCACTCGGGGTGTTCGTCGCCCGGGACGACCCGCTGGACACCTATCTGGTGACCCACCCCGAGGCGCTGATCGGCCAGCCGGTCGAGGCCAACGTCTTCGACCCGGACAACCCCTACGTGCTCGGGCCGCACCTGTGCGCGGCGGCCGAGGAGTCTCCGCTCACCGAAGGCGACCTCGACCTCTTCGGCCCCTTGGCCCGCGCTGGCGTTGATGCGCTCACCGAGGCCGGGCTGCTGCGCAGGCGACCCCGCGGATGGTTCTGGACCGACCGGCGCCGAGCCAGCGACCTGGCCGACATCAGGTCCTCCGGCGGCGCGCCGGTACGCCTGGTCGAGGAGGAGACCGGGCGACTGCTCGGCACGGTCGACCAGTCCTCCGCCCACGGCACCGCGCACGCGGGGGCGGTCTACCTGCACCAGGGCGACACCTACCTCGTGCTGTCCCTGGACCTCGACGAGAACGTCGCGGTGATCACCCGCGCCGCACCGGACTACTCGACCTACGCCCGGGAGACCACGGACATCGAGATCGTCGTCGAGCGCGAGCACACGGCGTGGGGGCCGGCACGAGTCAGCTTCGGCGACGTGCGGGTCACCCACCAAGTGGTCTCCTTCCTGAAGCGGCGGGTGCCTTCGGGCGAGGTGCTGGGGGAGGAGCCGCTCGACCTGCCGGAGCGCACGCTGGACACGAGGGCGGTGTGGTGGACCCTGCCCGCCGCGACCCTCGAGGACGCGCGGCTGCAGACCCGCGACCTTCCCGGCGCCGCGCATGCGGCCGAGCACGCGTCCATCGGCCTGCTCCCCCTCTTCGCGACCTGCGACCGCTGGGACATCGGCGGCGTCTCCACGGCACTGCACCCGGACACCGGGCAGCTCACTGTCTTCGTGTACGACGGGCACCCCGGCGGCGCCGGCTTCGCGGAACGTGGCTTCCACGCCGCCGCCGGATGGCTCACCGCGACCCGCGAGGCCATCGCGTCTTGTCGGTGCGAGGACGGGTGCCCCTCGTGCGTGCAGTCCCCCAAGTGCGGTAACGGCAACAACCCCTTGGACAAGCGCGTCGCGGTGGAGCTCCTCGACGTCCTCCTCGCTCAGTTACCTGCGGACGCGGAGGCGCCGAAGGGCTAGGCTGGTAACGAACCTCCGAAAGGGGACGCGCATGCTCGCACTAGGCATCATTCTCATCGCCATCGCCTCCGTGGCGCTCGTCGTCGCCCTGTTCGGAGGCTCGCCGGACACGGTGATCTACGACCTCGGCCCGATCAACGTGGAGACCTCCGCGCTGGCCGTCTTCCTCTTCGGCGCCGCCACGGTGCTCGTCTTCGTCATGGGCCTCGAGCTGATCCGGTCCGGCGTACGTCGCGAGAACCGCCGCCGCAAGGAGCGCAAGGAGCTGAACCGGCTCTCCAAGAAGCTGGAGTCCCGCGAGTCGGAGCGGACGCGCACGACCGAGCCCACGACCACGCACACGACCACCGACACGGCTACCGGAACTACGACCGCCGATCCCGGCACAGACACCCGGACCCAGTAGCCGACCTTCGGCTCACCGAACCGGCCCTGCCCGGGCTCGTCCCGGCACCCGGATCTGTGATCCGAGCACCGAGCCTGCGTCTGCCACGACGTCGACGACGATGGTCTCGCCCTGCTCGGAACACGACGTCAGCCGCGTCCCATTCGCCACGGCCACCCGACCCGCCGCCGTGCACCCCGGCCGGCCCTGCTGCGCTGCGGTCGCTCCGGCCAGGGCGGCCAGGTCTGCCGCCGCGGCAGCCCTGCGCTGTCCCAGCACCAGCCCACCGAGCAGGACTGCTGCGAGCGTCGCTGACGTGAGCGCGCCGATCAGAACCAGTGCCAGCACGGACGCTGCCCCACGCTCGCCGAAGCCGGTCACGAGGGCTCCGTGGCGGTGACGGCGCTGGCATCGACGTGCAGCGGGGGCAGGAACCCGAACAGGCCACCCGGCCCGGCCACCTCCGCGCGAACCTGGACCGTCACCAGCCCTCCACCGTCACTCAGCTCGATGTGAGCACCCTCGGGCGCGACCATTCGTCCGAGTCGGATCGCGTCGGCCGGGGTCTCGCCCCGGGCCGTGGCGCGCGCGGTCTCCCTTGCCGCGTCCACGACCCGCACCTGCGCGACGCCGACCGACATCAGCCAGGCCAGGCCCAGAGCGAGCGCCACCATGACCGGGAGGACCACGGCGGTCTCCGCCGTGACCGCACCGGCCTGGGTCCTCGTCGAACGCCGCGGCCGGGTCGCCCCTGCGGGGGCAGGCAGCAAGCCGCCCGCCCCCGCAATGCTCGTCGTCCCGAGCACGGTCAGCTGAGCCCGAGCATCGCAAGGAAGAAGTCGAAGATCTTCTTGAGCAGCGACTGGCCCCACTCGCTGCCGAGCAGCTTCATCAGCACGGCACCGAAGCCGCAACCGGCAGCGGTGACCACGGCGTACTCCGCCGTGGTCACCCCCGCCTCGTTGCGCAGGAATGCGACGGGTGACTTGGTCATGAGATACCTCCAAAGGACGTCCGCGATGCTTCGCGGGCGTTGTTTCCGATTGATGGAGCGACTCTCGTCCGGTCGCCTCGCGACAGCGAGGGGTACGACGCCAGCTGGGGATTCCCCAACCAGGTAGGGGATGTGTGGATGGGCGCTGGCTATCTCAATGGCCACTGAGGCGCGAGAGCGAACCGGCGACGAGCGGCACCACACCGGTCAGCACGAAAGCCGGCAGCAGGCACAGGCCCAGCGGCAGGGCGGCCTTGACCCCCACCGACCTGGCCACCTGCTCGGTCTCAGCCCGGCTGTCTCGCCTCACGTCCTCGGCCAGCCGAAGCATCGCCTCCGACACCGAGGCGCCAGTCTCGATCGCGCGGACCAGGGATCGGCCGAGCGGCCCGAGGTGCGAGTCCCGACCGACCTCGGCCCAGACCCGCGCCGGGTCGACACCGAGTGCCAGCCGGGCCGAGATGCCCGCGAGCTCGTCGCTCATGGGCGGGTCAACGGCCCCGGCGATCCTCCCGATGGCCGCTGTCGGCGATGCACCGGCCACCAGGGTGGCGGCGAGGAGATCGACTGTGTGCGGGAGCGAGCGTGCCAGTCGTTCTCGTCGCTGCCGCTCGGTCCTCGACTCGAGTCGGTCGAGGAAGCGCCAGGCGACCAGCCCGGCCACCGGAGCTGCGGCCACGCCGAGCCAGCCGCCGAGGACGTACCAGCCGGCCAGAGCGCAGAGGGCGCTGGCGACTGCGCGCAGCCGACGCGCTGCCGAGGAGCCCGTGGCCGAGCGGTCGCGGGTTGCAGCGCTCGGAAGTGTGGTGGCCGGGGCAGCCGCAGCGGATGGAACGGCAGGGAGGAGGAGCGTCGCTGCCACCGCCGCCAGCAGGGCGGACGCCACCGCGGCGAGGCTGTTCACCGGACGGCCACCCCAGCAGCGATCCGCTCGATCCACAGCAGGCCGGCGAAGCCGAAGCCGAGGCCGAGCGCCAGGCAGACAAGGCCGGCCGGAGTACCGAGCAGGAACGCCCAGGGGTTGCCGCCGACACCCGACCCCATCATCAGGGCGAGCAGCGGAAGCGCCGCGACCAGACGAGCGGTGGCCTGTGCGGACGCCAGCTCGGCAGAGACGACCCGCTGCGTCGCCCTTGCATCCCGGACCGAGGCGGTGACCTGGGTCAGCGCCAGAGCCAGGCCGGCACCGGTCTCCCCGGAGACCTGCCACGCGCTGGCCAGGTCGCGCAGCGCGCCGGCGCCGGGACGCCGGCCGAGTGTGCGGAGCGCCGTGGGGACGTCGGAGCCGAGACGGGCCG
>JBFIWG010000040.1:0-14897 GCA_041606495.1 Nocardioidaceae bacterium | reverse complement strand
GGAGGTGAAGCTGGCGCCCGAGCCCACAGCAATCGCACCAGCCGCGAGCATGGTCGCGAGCGGAACGAGGACCTTGCGCGAGGTGTTCTTGCTGGTCATCTGATTCTCTCTTCGTGAGTGGTTTTCCTGATGACCTAAACGCTACGAACCCCCACACCACACCCAGGCAACACCAGAACCCCACACAACCCACACTTCGGTAACAAGCCGCAAAAGGGGCATAACAGGCCACCCGCAAGGCAGTTGTGGTCCGTGGCCGTAGTCTGCGAACAAACCTCAGATCCCGTAGGAGGGCCGGTGACGATTCACCAGCAGTCGGCGCATGGACGCTGACGTCGTCTACACGCTGGCCGGCGCCTCGCTGCTCCTCGCCGTGATCCTTCCCCTCGCGCTCAGCCGGGCGGCCGTGTCCGCGCCGATCGTGCTGCTCGTGGTCGGAGGCCTCATCGGCCTGCTGCCCCTCCCCGACGGTGTCTCGATGGGCCCGATCGACAATCGTGCGTTCCTCGAGCACCTCACCGAGTTCGCCGTACTCATCGCGCTGATGGGGGTCGGGCTCGCGCTGGACCGCCCCCTCGACCTGCGCAGGATCACCGCATGGCGGAAGTGGGGCGCGACCTGGCGCCTGCTCGGAATCGCCATGCCCCTGACGATCGCCGGGGTCGCTCTGCTCGGATGGTGGGCGATGGGCCTGGCGCCCGCGGCTGCCCTGCTGCTGGGCGCGGTGCTGGCACCGACCGACCCGGTCCTCGCCTCCGACGTCCAGGTCGGCGGACCCACCGCGGGGCCGGATGAGGTCGACGAGAGTGACGAGGTCCGGTTCGCGCTCACCTCCGAGGCCGGACTCAATGACGGCCTCGCCTTCCCGTTCGTCTACGCCGCGATCTTCCTCGCGTCCCTCGGACCGGTCACCGAGTGGGGACTGCGGTGGCTGGCGTGGGAGCTCGTGGGCAAGACCGTCATCGGCGTGCTGCTCGGCATCGGCATCGGTTGGCTGCTGGCCAAGATGGCCTTCGGGACGTCGCGGCGGTCTCCGCGACTAGCCGAGACCGGAGAGCCGCTGCTCGCGCTCGCCGCAGTGCTGCTTTCCTACGGCGTCGCGGAGTCGCTCGGTGGCTACGGCTTCCTCGCGGTGTTCGCCTGCGCAATGACGATCCGGTCGGCCGAGCGCGGTCACGAGTACCACGTGCACATGCACCAGATCATCGAGCGGCTCGAGCGGCTGCTGACCCTCGTCGTACTCCTCCTGCTCGGGGTGGCGATGACCAACGGCCTGCTCAGCAACCTGACCTGGCAGGGTGCCGCCGTCGGGATCCTGCTGGTCGTGCTCATCCGACCTGTGGCAGGGATGCTCGCGCTCGGCGCGCACGCCAGCGAGTGCCGGGTCGGTGACCACGTGCTCACCAGGGGCGAGCGGGCCTCGGCAGCGTTCTTCGGCGTGCGCGGAGTCGGGTCGCTGTACTACCTCGCCTACGCCACCGGCGAGACCAACTTCGCCCAAACGCAGCTGCTGTGGGCGACGGTCACCTTCACGATCGTGGTCTCGGTGCTGGTGCACGGCGTCTCCGCGACGCCGGTGATGAGCCGCCTGGAGAAAATCCGTACCGCCTGAGTCGGTCGCGTGCCATGGTTCGGCTGTGAGAGCCCACTCAGCACAGACCACTCAGCGCAACGTGCGGCTGGTGCCGCTCCCGCCCCGGGCAATGGAGTCACTGCTCATCGGCGACGCGGCGACAGCATCGGCAGCAGCCGGCGTCGAGCTCAGCGACTACCTGGCAAGTGACGACTGCGCCTGGCTGTGGCGGATCCGCCTCGAACAGATCGCCCGGGACCCGTCGAGCGCGCACTGGGTGGTGCGCGCTGTGACCTCCGAGCCCGAAGGTGTCTGCGTCGGCCACGCCGGGTTCCACGGACCACCGGACGCGGACGGGATGATCGAGGTCGGCTACACCGTGGACCCGGACTACCGGCGCCGCGGCTACGCGCGGGCGATGGTCCGGGCGCTGCTCGCCTGGGCAGCGGCCGAGGAGTCGGTGAGCACCGTGCGTGCCTCCATCAGCCCCGACAACGTCGCGTCGCTGGCCACCATCTCCGGCTTCGGGTTCCTGGAGGTCGGCGAGCAGTACGACGAGGAGGACGGCGTCGAGACGATCTTCGAGGTGCCGGTCGGTGACAACCGGACGCGGGGTCACTAGCGTCAAGGAGAGAACCGCAGTGCCCCAGAACAGCCAAGGAAGATTGCGATGAGTGACTCCACACAGAACCCGCCTCCCGAGGAGCGGCCGGACACGCCGCCGCCCGGACCACCACCGCCGCCTCCGGGCCAGGGCAGCTACCACCCGGGGGCAGCACCTCCGCCGATGCAGGCTGCCCCTGGGGTTGGGCAGCCGGCAGACCTGTGGCCCAGGTTCTTCGCACGGGGCATCGACTTCATCCTTCTGGCCGTGGTGAACGCCTTCATCGTCGGGTTCATCATCGTCGGCGTGATCATGGGCTCGACCGCGACGGGCGCCGGCTTCGGCATCGGGAGCAACTTCGCGGCCAGCGCGGTCAGCTCGATCCTCAGCGCGGCGATCGCCCTGGGCTACTTCTCCTTCATGGAGTCCTCCACCGGCCAGACCCTCGGGAAGATGGTGCTCAAGCTGGAGACCCGAGGTCCCGACGGTGGACACCCGACCCTGGAGCAGGCCCTGCGGCGCAACGCCTGGACCGCCATCGGGGTCATCGGCGTCCTACCGATCATCGGGGGTGTGCTGTCCGGGATCCTCAGCCTGGTCGCGGTCATCACGATCGCTGTGACGATCAGCAACAACACCGCCACCCGTCAGGGCTGGCACGACGACTTCGCAGGGGGCACCACCGTCGTCAAGATCGGCTGAGCGGTCAGTACAGGCAGCCCTGCTGGGCGCCGACGTCGCCCAGTCCCGCGAGGTCACCCTTGCCCCACCGAGCGGCGGACGACTGCATGAACGGGTTCATGATCTGCCGTTCGTCGTCGGTGTGGCTGAGGCCGAGTGCATGCCCGATCTCGTGCATCAGGAGCTCTCCGCGCGTCTGGCCACGGCCGAAGCCTGCGGGCGTCTTGCCCTGCTGCGTGGAGTCGATCACGACGTAGCCCTGGATGATCCGGGCGGTCGGCGTACCGTCCTTGGTCTCGAAGCCCGACATCCAGGCCGCGCCGCCGACACCCATCGCTCCGTCGCTGGACTTCAAGAGCTTGGACTGCCGAGGGGTGGCCCAGGCGACCACGATGTCGGTATCGCTGGGGTATGCGTCGTTGAAGGCCTGCGGGACGTGTGCGGTCCGGCCGCGATAGGCGAAATGCAGCCCGGTGGCCTGCCGGATCCGCTTGAAGGCCTGCTTGGTGTCCTTGAGTGCCCCGGTCTTCGCAGCCGAGTAGTTGACCCGGTAGCCGATCACCCCGCACGGGTCCCACCGCGCGACCGGGTTGGACACGAGCGCGTGCGAGCTCGCCCGCCCCCGGGGGGTGTACGACGGAACCACCGAGATGGACTTCCCCTTCGACCGGCGCACGGCGCCGTCCTTGCCGATGATCCTGACGCGATAGGTGAAGTTGCCGTACCAGTCGGTGGGAACCGTGCCCGAGAAACGAGCCCGCGACCGGTTGAGCGTCTTGACCCGCTTCCAGCCGTCCGGAGTCTTGCGATCGAGGACGATCGAGCGAATGGCCGCACGAGGCTTGGCCGACCCGGCGACCTTCGCCGTCTGGCCCGAGACGAACTCAGACCCGGACCAGGACGTGCGCAGGTTGACCGAGGATGTCGCCGAGCTTGTGGCGCCCGCAAGCGTGGCCGGGGAGATGAGCAGGCAAGCTATCGCGACGGCGACAGTACCGTGTCGCGCGATGAGTCGGCGGCGTAGTGACACGAGCGGAGACCCCTGAGATCGGCGTTGTCTTCACAGGCTGGACAGGTCATTGAGTTTTCCCTGACGAACCGGACAACGCGGGCGAATCATCCTTTTTTTGCCAAACATCGGCGTGTCGGCGGAGCGCCGCGCCGGGGGCGCACACTGGAGGAGTGAAGACCTGGCCAGCTGTCGTCGTCGCCGGCGCCGTTGCTGCCCACCGGGTGGGGCGGCGATCCGGGGTCACCACGGCCGAGCTCGACGCACCGCTGCCGGGTGATGACCTGGTCCCCGACGCCAACGTCGTGATGGACCGGGCCACCACCCTCCCCGGCACGACGGCCGAGCTGTGGCCGTGGCTCGTTCAGCTGGGTAAGGGCCGGGCAGGGTGGTACATGCCGCGCGCTGTCGAGGCGCTCCTCCCCGACTGGGGTCGCGGCGCCCGCCAGCTGATGCCCGAGCATGCGCGGCTGACCGTTGGCACCCGCATCCCGGACTGGGGCCCCGGTGACCCCGAGTTCGAGGTCGCCACGCTGGAGCCACCTCACACGCTGGTCTTCCGCTCCCTGCGCCAGCGCTCACGAGGCCACCGCTGGCCCCTGACCGAGTCCCCGGTTCCCCCCGACGCCTTGCGCCTGTCCTGGGCGCTGGTCGCCCGCGACGTCCCCGAGGGAGTGCGCCTGCACCTGCGTCTCCGAATCCGCGTCGCCCGACCGGTGACGGCGCACCTGGCTTCGGTGCTCGGCGGGGTGGTGGACGAGATCACCGTGCGGTTGCTCTTCGCCGGCCTCCGCGAGCGCCTTGCCCGGTAGCGATCAGTGCTCGTGGCCGCCGGGCGGATCCTCACCGCAGTCCGGGCCCTGGGGAGGCAGCTCCTGTACGACGTCCCGCGGCGCCCAGCCACGAACGCCGGAGCCGGCGACCGACTCGACCAGGACCTGACCGCCGCGCACGGCCCGCACCACGACCAGCAGCCCCGGCTCCTGAGAGCGGTTCCCGACCAGCGGCTCGCAGCCGGGGGCCGGACCGACCAGGCGCACCTCGCCCCGGAGGAAGAAGTCGTCGACCCAGCCGGAGACCGGATCGCCCTCGACGGTCTCGACCTGGAGCCACTGGCCCTCGGCGTCGACCACCCTGGCGAGAGTGCCGTCGTCGATCCGGCCGAGAACCGTGGGCGACTCGGGTCCGTCGTACACCTCGACCTGTTCCTCCGCGAGCATCCCGTGGTCGTCGCGACCGCTGACCAGGACCAGCCGACCGTCGGAGGGACGTTCCTGAGCCGCCTCGGCCGAGCAGCCCGCCGACGCCGCCAGAACGAGGGCGACGCCGACGTGGCAGACCCGACGCATCACGGGCAGCTGGTCGGGTTGGCCGAACCCTTGGTCACGTTGGTGGACACCGTGTCGCACCAGGCGCCCGCGTCCCCGATCCGGTGGAACACCTTGTCACTCTGCGTGCTGCCCAGGTTGTAGCTGTAGGAGTCGTGCACCACCTCGCTCGGTCCGGAGCCGGACAGGAACCGGACCGACTCTGCTCCGGTGTTGTTCAAGAACCCCGAGGAGAACTCAAAGACCCATCGACCACCGGCCGGGATCACGGTGCCGGCCGGGATCTGCTTCGGAGCACCACCGCCGGCGGCGACGTCGTCGATGTAGAAGCCGCCGACGTCGACCTGCGACGAGGTCGGGTTCACCAGCTCGACCCACTCGTTCCCCGGGCTGCTCGGGGCCATCGAGAACTCGTTGATCCTCACCCGGGTCGGGTCACCGGACTGCCCTGTGCCGGCGCCGGTGACGTAGTTGCGGGTCCCGCTGTCGTAGGTGACCGAGTAGTTCGCGCCACCGTTGCTGGTGGCGAGATAGACGTGGCCGTTGTTGTTGTAAGTCCCGGAGTAGTCGATCGGACCGGTGCTGTCGGCGGTGTCGCACGGGTTGTTGGTCAAGAAGATGTCGGCCGCCACGGCGCGGAAGGCGTTAAGGGTCCGGTTCGACGGGTGGCCGTAGCTGTTCACACCGCACGAGATCAGCGCGGTCTGCGGGTCGAGAGAGTTGACGAACGCGTTGGAGGAGGAGTGGCCCGAGCCGTGGTGGTTGGCCCGGATGGTCTCGACCTTGCCCATCGGGCCGATCAGGCTGGCCTCGATGTCGTTGTAGGAGTAGCCGAACGTCGAGGTGTCGTACTCACCGTCACTGTCGCCCGCGGTCGCGTAGCCGTAGGGGCCGTAGGCGATGCGCACACCGACCGAGTAGTCGTTCTCGCTCGGCGGCACGCCCTGAGTCGAGTGGTCGCCACTGACCGGAGTCACGCCGTCGGCCTGCATCACACCCTTGCCGTTGGCCTGCACAACCTTGGCCGTGGCACCGCCGCCGAGGTCAAGAGTGGGCAGTGCGGTGGAGTTGGTCAGCCGCAGCACCTTGCCCTCGATGTGGGCACGGTCGGCCTGGTTGGCGGGCCCATAGAGCCAGCAGATCCAGCGGCGGCCGGTCTGGGAGGTAGTCCCCACGTTGTTCCAGTCCACCTCGGGCGCCGGCGCGGCAGAGGTGCCTATGTCGCAGTCGCTGTCGGAGTTCGCGTCGGTCCAGGTGCCGCCGTCGCGGTCGATGAGCTGGCCCACCGTGAAGCCGAGGCCGCCCGAACCGGTCGGCGTGAGCAGCTGGTAGATCCCGTTGCCGTAGGCCTGGGTGTCGTTGACGTTACCGGCGTACCCGATGTGGTCGAGGTGGTGGTGCGAGGCCATCACGTAGTCCAGGTGCACCGGCGTCGACCCGGTGCCGCAGATGTTGCGGATCTGGGCAGCGACCGCGGTCGCGTTCGTGTTCACACCCTTGGCGTTGTAGGCGTCCTCACCGAGATCGATGAGCATCGTCTTGCCGGTGGGGCCGACGACCAGCTGGGCATCGCCCTGGTCCACGTCGAACCAGTAGACGTTGAGCTCTCCCTGCTTCCAGCCTCCCGCGGTCGAGCAGGCAGCAGCATTGGGCACGGCGGCCGAGGCAGGACCGACCGGCGTCAGCACGGTCGCCGCCAAGGCAGCAGTGAGGAGGGACGGTTTCCAGCGACGCATTCAGGCTCCCGAGAACGGCGGTGAAGTGGCGGCCAGATGGTGTCGCACCAACGCTGCCTCGATGAGGGTATTCGCCCGACTATCAGATGAATAGACCTAAAACTTCTTGAATCGGCCGTGGGATAACGTGACCGGCGTGCGCCTGCCTGTGCCCGACCCCCGCGACCTTCTCCACGTCCTCGAGCGCGCGGCGAGCGCGACCGAACAGCTGCTGGCCGCCGTGCCGAGGACGGTGGCGCTGCTCGATGACGCGGCCGCGCTGCTGGCTCGGGTCGACGCCCTGGTCGAGCGCATCGAGGTCACCCGGGCGTCCGCGGACGAGGTGGTACGACGGACCGCGGCCACTACCCTTCGGGCCGACGAGCTCCTCGCCAGCACCACCCCGGTGATGCAACGCCTCAAGGCTCTGGTCGACTCGATGGAGCCGTCCCTGCAGAAGCTGCAGCCGACCCTCGACCGACTGGCCGAGACCACCGAACCGAAGGAGGTCGACGCCCTCGTCGCCCTGATCGACCGCCTGCCCGTCCTGGCGCTGAAGATGGAGACCGACGTGGTACCCGTCCTGGACAGCCTCGGCACGGTGGCACCGGACCTGCACGACCTGCTCGACGCGTCGCGCGAGCTCAACGACATGCTCGCTGCGCTGCCCGGGATGGGCCGGGTCATGAAACGGATCGACGAGGAGCAGGCTTCCGAAGGCCGAGGCTGACCCGGCCTCAGCGCTAGGCCAGCAGCGCCCAGGTAGCCGCGACGACCGCGACGACTGCGGCCAGCAGGCGAAGCTGGTCGCCGATGATCAGCAGCCGCGCGTCGCGGGCGCGTCGTACCTCCGACATCCGGCCGTGCGCGGGAGCCGCCACTGCTGCGGTGACCAGTGCCGCAGTGGCCGAGGCGCCCAGCGCGACCCAGCTGCCAGCTCGCTCCGGCCCCGTGACCAGCACCCACAGGCAGCTCGCCGCGAGCAACCCGTAGACCACGGCCACCACCGGCAGGACCCGGCGGGTGTGGTTGGCGTGGTACGTCGTCCAGTCCTCGTCCCGAACGCTGGCGAACGCCGGGTACACCACGAACGTCACGACCAGCTGGAACCCCGCATGCAGGGCGGCGGCCAGGGCCAGGGCCAGGGCAGGGGCTTCGATGGACACCTCGCGATGCTCGCACACCGCGACCTGGGCTACCGCCCGCGCACGGTCGGCTCGTCGCCCTCGAATCGTGGTCGCCGGGCGACCGGGAGGGGACCAGACGTGCCGAAGAGCTCGCGGAGCCCGGTCACCATCAGGGCAACGGAGAGGCCAAGGCCCACGACGCTGAGCATGACGAAGACCGCGAAGTCGATCCCGGTGAACGGCAGACCGGAGACGTACTCACCGAGCCACCCCACCGTCATCAATGCGCCCATGGCGGCGAGCAGCCCGAGGCCGAGACTGCGGGCAAACCCGTCGCGGCTCGCCAGCACCACTCCCACGACCAGGCCCAGCACGGGTAGCCATGGAGCGTTGACCGCGCTACCGGCCCAGAACGCCTCGATGCCGACGGTCTTCGCGGGCTTGTCGTCGAGCACGAACTGTGTGGCCAGATCCAGGTAGATGGCGGCGACCGCACCGATCACGGTGAACGCCAGCACGGCGAGTGCGACTCGAACCGATGAGATCCCCATGAGGCTCAGAGTAGGGAGCCGGCTTCCGAATTTCCCCCGATTTTCGATGGCTGTGCAGCATGCTGAACAGGTCAAACGGCTCGGAGCAGCTGAGTACTCGGGCTCATGCCTTCGCGGGTCGATCGGTCGAGACTCGAAGGTATGACGGACATGACCAAGGACCTCACCCAGCCGCCCCCAGCGGCGCGACCGGCGTCACCGGGCCAGCTCGCCTGGCTCGAGAGCGAGCTCGCCGTGTGGCGCTCCTCCGGTGTCGTCGACGAGACGCAGGCCGAGGCGATCCGCTCCCGCTACGTCGCGGTGCGCCGCTTCTCCCTGACCAAGCTGCTGCTCTTCCTCGGTGGTGCCTTCATCGGGGTCGGGCTGATCTGGCTCGTCGCCACCAACCTGGACAACCTCCCGCCGATGCTGCGCTTCCTCGTCGTCACCGCGCTGTGGCTGAACTTCGTAGCCGTTGCAGAGGTCCTCGCGGAGCGACGCGCGCACCGGATACCCGAGGGCGAGGCCGGAGCGAGTCCGGTCGTCGGAACCTTCCGCGCACTCGCCGCCTTGAGCTTCGGAGCCGTGGTCTTCCAGGCCGCACAGAGCCTTCAGGTGCCGGCCTACGAGCCCACGCTTGTGGGCATCTGGGGACTCGGCGCGCTGCTGTACGCCTACGCGGTCCGAGGGGTCACACCCCTGCTGGTCGGGATCGTGACGACCACTGTCTGGTACGTGTGGGAGATCGCTGCAGCCGCCCAGGACGGGATGAGCTTCGTGCTCCCCGTGCTGCTTGCGGCCGTTGTCGCCGGCGCGGTCGCGGTCATCCACCACGGCCGCTGGCGACCCAGCTTCGCCGCAACCTGGCGGGAGGCCTCGGCGCTGCTCGCCCTCGTCGGCCTGTTCGCGGCGGCGTTCCCCTACGTCGAGCTTGATCGGTTCGTCTGGTCGGTCCCAATGATCCTGGGCATCGTCGCCGCGGTCGGCGCGGCTGCAGCGTCGGTCTCGCTCGGCACCGGTCGCGTCCGTCTGGAAGCACTGGTCCCCCTCGCAGCCGTCGGAGTGGGCGTCCTGCTCGTGCTCTGGGCACCCCCCGAGCCCGACCTGGGCAACGTCACGGCCGAGGGCTACGCCCACGCGTTGATCAGCGTGGCGGTCTACGTCGCCGCCGCCGGGTGGTACGCCGCCCTCGGCGTGATGCGGGACTCGATGCGGCTGACGTTCGTCGCCACCGCCGCGCTGGTCCTCTTCACGACCGTGCAGAGCTTCGCGGTCTTCGCACCGATCATCACCGGCGCCACCTTGTTCCTGGTGCTCGGCGTGATCTTCCTCGGCAGTGGATACCTCTTCGACCGTGGCCGCCGCCGCCTGGTCGCGAACCTCGAAGGAGAGTCGGCATGAAGGTCCTCACCTCACGCACCGGCTGGGTCGCAATGGCAACCGTGGTCCAGCTCGCGCTGGTCCCGGTCGCCGTCGCCGGGCCGCTGTCAGCGCGGCTCACCGGAGATGAGTACCTCCTCGAGGTGGCTCCGCTCGACCCGATGGACCCGTTCCGCGGGGCGTACGTCGCGCTGGACTACCCCGGTCTGCCCGACCGGGGCCGCGGCGGCAACCGGGAGCCCGCCGACGACGTGTCCTACGTCCCCCTCGTGCAGGAGGGGGAGCTGTGGGTCGGGCGACGTCCCGCGTCCGAACGACCCGACTCCGGCCCGTTCCTGCGCTGCAAGGACGACGGCTGGCGGCTGCGCTGCGGGATCGACAGCTACTTCCTGCCGCAGGACAAGGCACTCGAGATGGAGCGGGCCGTGATGGAGGGACGGGCGGTCGCCCGCGTCAAGATCGACTCCCGAGGCAACGCGGCCCTCGTGGACGTGCAGATCCGCGACGAGGGCTGAGCACGGCCTCACTCCCGCCTCAGTTGGGCAAGCATGCTCACCCGCCGCTCCGCGGCAGCCCGGGTCATGCTCAGGAGGTCGAAGTTCGCGAGGCGCACCAGTACGTCCGCCTCGTCCACGCCCAGCAGCACCGCGACCGAGGTCAGCGCATCGTCCGTGCTGTCCGCCTCCAGCAGGAGCCGGGCCACCTCCGGCAGGTTCGCGGCGATCAGGTCGGTGAGCTCCAGGTGCTGGATTTGGTTGTCGCGGATCCAGGCGGGGTCGTTCGGGTCCGGTGAGTGCCTGATCACCGTCTCGGTGTACTCCTCGCCGTCGGTGTCCCACAACCGCTCGATCCGTTCAGCCACCTGGGTGAGCGCCGCGATGAGCTCCGGGATCTGGTCGGTTCTGACCACGGCGTCGCGCCGGTCACTCGTGCGCAGGTGGACGTGCGGTCCAGGAGTGCCGCCGTCGGCGTGGCTGGCGAACCAGCCCTCCAGGATCAGCCGCTGGCCGAGGATCCCGGTCCCGAGATCCGCTAAAGCGGGGACCTCGTCATGGCCGGTCATCGGCCACTTCTGGCTCGGGTGGTGCGGTGCGGCGAACGGCGACCACAACGATGGCGACGACCGCGAGCGCGGACAGGACCCCGAAGCCGAGCACGGCGAGGATTACCTCCCATGAGCTGGGGAGTAGCGGGTTGAGCTCTGTGGCCATCGCGGTCATGGGGTCAGCGTAGGGCGTCCGACCTGCCGAATACATGCCCAAGTCGTGCCGGTCCCGCACCCGACCGTGACAAGTCGCTAGCATCCTCGCGGCCGGCTCCGCTCGGGAGCCATCAACAGGGGGAACCTATGCACGTTCGTCGTCCTTCCGCGCTGCTCGGCGCCGCAGCCATCACCACCGCGCTGGTGGTCGTACCCACCGCCACCGCCACCGCGGACGAGCTGAGCTGCAAAAGCCAGGCGGTGGGCGTCATGTCCACCGGCAAGCTGCTCAAGCGGACCGTGGAGAACGGGCGGCAGACGGCGGCGAAGACGAGCGAAACGAAACTGCCGTTCCGGCCGAACACGCTGGCCTGGGGCGGCTCGGAGGAAGTCCGCGGAGGCTACCGGTCTTACTTCCTCGCCACGGCACGCGACGGTCGTCCGCGTCTCCTCGCCGTCACCGACAAGCAGCGTCGCTCCACGATGTCGACGCAGGTGACGAAGTTCGCCACCACCGGATTCGAGCCGCGGCTGATGGCTCTCGGCAACGCCGGCCCGGAGGTGCTGGTGCTCGAGGGGTCCGTGCTGAAGAGGTACAAGATCGGTGCCACGGACAGCGGTCTCGTGATGCGTGGCGCACGCACCGTGCTACCGCGTATGAGCGGGCTGAAGACGCTGTCGTGGTACAGCCGCCAGCGCGTCTCGGGAGTGAAGCAGGACATCTTCTACGCCACCACCAAGAGCGGCTCGCTGAAGCAGGTCCGGGTGCCGGTGCGCCGGCCCGCGAACGCAAGCGTCGTCACCGTGAAGCGTGGCGGCTTCGGCGCCTTCACCGGCCTCTCGCTGTCCTACTGCAACGGCGATCGCTCGACCGCGATGATCATGGGCATCGATGCCGCGGCGAACGAGGCGAAGTGGTACTCCCTGAGCCGTCAGAACGCTCCCGCCGGCCGAAACCTCACCAGCCACGGCCTCGCCGCGGAAGGCAAGAACTGGCGTCTCCGCCCCACCGTGTGACGCGGACCCCTGCCCGACGGCGGTGAGACCGGAGGGCAGGGGTTGCGGGGACGTCGTACCTTGGTGGCTGTCATGCTGCGCGTCCCCGCGGCCACCGCCGCCCTGCTCCTCAGCCTCGCCCTCGCGGGGTGCATGCCCGCGACCGATCCGATCACGGAGAGCCGGCCCGCAAAGCCGGCGCCGCCGACCGACGCCGCGCTGGCGCCGGAGCCTGGTACCAAGTTGGCCCCGCGGCCCGGTTCGGGTGACGACCTCGACCGGGCTCCGGCATCGAACGGGAAGCCGCGCCGGTCGTTGCTGACGATCCGCACCATCGGCCTGAGGTCGCTACCCGTGGTGCCCTACGAGGGCTCACCCGACGACGCTCCGGGCACCGCGATCCAGGACGGCGGCGTCGCGGCGAGCCCCTTCGGCAACAAGGGCGGTGTGGGGCCGGGCGGTGTGGGCAACTTCCTCGTCACCGCGCACCGAACGTCATCCACCCGAGCATTCGCTGACCTGCCAAGGCTCAAGGTCGGCGACCGTGTTCACGTCGTGGCCGGGCGCACCCGCTACGTCTACCGGATCACGGGCACCCGCTCGACGTCGTTCCGGTCCCAGCGCTCGTTGGCGCGGCAGGCCGCGGCGGTGCCCGGCCGTCCCGGGCGGCGGCCGACCACGGCGATGATCACGCTGTCGACGTGCGCCACGCCGGAGGACCACGCGCAGGGCAACTACTGGTCCGACGAGTTCGGCAACCCCGAGCACCGAATCGACAAGATCGGCGAGCTCGTCGCTGCACGGCCTCTCGATCCCTAGTCGACGAGCATGCGCAGAGTCGTCCCACGGTCTTGGCGGCGCTTGTGAGTGTCTTCACAAGCGCGGGATTACGGCGTGAGCAGCCCGTACTTTTGATTGCGTGGAGCCTCTCCTCGCGCTGACGTCAGCACTCACGGAAGACCCCGCCGGACTGCTTCCGGCCAGGCAGCAGATGGCACTCTCGTTGGGCTGGCACATCGTGCTCGCCTGCTTCGGGGTCGCGTTCCCGACGATCATCTTCGTGATGCACTGGCGCGGCATCTACCGCAACGACCCGCGTGCGCTGATCCTGGCAAAGCGCTGGTCGAAGGTCTCCGCGGTGCTGTTCGCCATCGGAGCGGTGTCGGGCACGGTCCTCAGCTTCGAGATGGGTCTGCTCTGGCCCGGTCTGATGAGCACCTTTGGCGACGTGCTCGGCCTGCCGTTCGCGTTCGAGGGCCTCGCCTTCTTCCTCGAGGCGATCTTCCTCGGCATCTACCTCTACGGCTGGGGGCGCCTCCCGCCGAAACAGCACCTGCTGATGCTCATCCCGATGGGGATCACCGGCGTGGTCGGCACCTTCTGCGTGCTCGCCGTGAACGCCTGGATGAACAACCCCACCGGCTTCCGCCTCGTCAACGGTGAGGTCACCGACGTCGAGCCCTGGGCGGCGATGTTCAACGACGGCGTCTGGCTGCAGTTCCTGCACATGTGGGTTGCGGCCTTCATGGTGGCGGGTTTCGCCATTGCCGCGGTGTACGCCGCGGGCATGCTGCGCGGGCGCCGCGACGCGCATCACCGGCTCGGGTTCCTGATCCCCTTCGCCTTCGCGTCAGTGGCGGCGATTGTCCAGCCGCTCGTCGGCCACCTGCTCGGCTCGCGGCTGGCTGAGACCCAGCCGGCCAAGCTCGCGGCTTTCGAGCTCGCCTTGGAGACCGAGTCCCCCTCGCCGCTGCGCCTCGGCGGGCTGCTCCTGGACGGCGAGGTGCGCTGGTCCCTCGACATCCCGGTGCTCGGCTCGGTGATCGCCCGCAACTCCCTGACCGCGCCCGTCCAGGGCCTGAACACCATCCCCGTCGACCAGCACCCGCCGGTCAACATCACGCACCTCGCCTTCCAGTCGATGGTCGGCATCGGGACCCTGCTGATGTTGGGTGCACTGCTCTTCTGGGTCGCGCGGTGGCGCGGTCACGACCTTCTGGGCAACCGCTGGTTCCTCAGGTACGCCGTCGCGGCGGGCCCGCTCGCCGTGATCGCGCTCGAGGCCGGCTGGGTCGCCACGGAGGTGGGGCGGCAGCCGTGGGTGGTGTACGGCGTGATGCGCACCGCCGAGGCCGCCGGAGCGAACTCCGGACTCTGGTGGCTGCTCGGCACGACCGTCGTCGTCTACGCCGCCATGACGACCGGCGCGGTCGTGGTGCTCCGCTCCATGGCCCGGCGCTGGCGCGCTGGTGAGGAGGACCTGCCGAGTCCCTACGGCCCCGAGCGGCAGGAGGTCGAGACATGAGCCTCGAGCTGTTGGTGGTGGCGGCCCTGTTCATCGGCGTACTCGCCTACGCCCTCTTCGGTGGCGCCGACTTCGGCTCCGGCTTCTACGACCTCACCGCCGGCGGCAGCCGACGAGGCGCCGAGCTCCGCACCCAGGTCGACCACAGCCTTGGTCCCGTCTGGGAGGCCAACCACGTGTGGCTGATCTACGTGCTCGTCGTGTGGTGGACCGGCTTCCCCGAGTCCTTCGCCTCGACCATGAGTACGCTGATCATGCCCATGCTCCTAGCCTTGCTCGGCATTGTGCTGCGAGGGGCGGCCTTCGCGTTCCGCAAGTACTCCGCCACCCTGCGCCAAGCACAGCTGTTCGGCGCCATCTTCGCCGCCTCGTCACTGATCACCCCCTTCTTCCTCGGCGCGGTGGCCGGCGCCATCGCGTCTGGGCGGGTCCCCGCGACCGGGCGAGG
>JBFIWG010000039.1:0-14919 GCA_041606495.1 Nocardioidaceae bacterium | reverse complement strand
GGCGTCGGCGACGGCACGGCCAACGTCGGCCTCGGCATCCTCAACACGTCGAAGGCGTTCCAGACCGTCGACTACAAGGACATCCTGCGCCGCTGGCTGGCCAACACCCCCGAGGAGTGGGGCTTCCGCGACGAGAACATGGTCGGCAAGGTCGCCTCGGCCGCGCTGCCGATGGGGTTCAACCGCAAGCCGCACTACACCCGGGGCGTGCTCCTCGTCGGGGACTCTGGCGGCATGGTCAACCCGTTCAACGGCGAGGGCATCGACTACGCCCTCGAGGCCGGTGAGATGGCCGCGCACACGATCATCCAGGCGCTGGCACGTCCCGAGGGGGCCGGCCGCGAGCGGGTCCTCGAGGGGTACGCCGCTGCGCTGGAGTCGGAGTACGGCGGCTACTTCACGCTCGCTCGCGTCTTCGCGAAGATGATCGGGAACCCGACCTTCATGAAGCAGGCCACGAAGTACGGCCTGCCCCGCGAGTCGCTGATGAAGTTCATGCTCAAGCTGATGGCCAACCTCACCGACCCGCACGACGGTGACCTGGCCGACCGGATCATCAACGGGCTGAGCAAGGCCGCCCCCGCGGCCTAGCAGCGTTCAGTCCAGGACACGACAGACAGGAGGGTTCGAGCGGTGGAGCTTTACATCCCCGTCATCGCGCTTGCCGTGCTCGCAGCCGGCTTCGCGGTGTTCTCCATCATCATGAGCGCGATGGTCGGCCCGAAGCGCTACAACCGCGCCAAGCTCGACTCCTACGAGTGCGGCATCGACCCGACCCCTCAGCCTGTCGGCGGTGGCCGCTTCCCGGTGAAGTACTACATCACCGCGATGCTGTTCATCGTCTTCGACATCGAGATCATCTTCCTCTTCCCGTGGGCCGTCGCCTTCGACAACATGGCGGTCTTCGGGCTGATCGAGATGGTCCTGTTCATCCTCACCGTCTTCGTCGCCTACGCCTACGTCTGGCGCCGCGGCGGCCTCGAGTGGGACTGAGCATGGGACTTCACGTGAACAAGCCGGAGGCGAGTGTCTGATGGGCATTGAAGAGAAGCTCCCCAGTGGCGTGCTCCTGACGTCGGTCGAGAGCGTCGCGGGCTACTTCCGGAAGGCGTCCTTCTGGCCCGCCACCTTCGGTCTGGCCTGCTGCGCGATCGAGATGATGACCAGCGGCGGTCCGCGCTACGACCTCGGCCGGTTCGGCATGGAGGTCTTCCGGGCCTCGCCGCGCCAGGCCGACCTGATGATCGTGGCCGGCCGGGTCAGCCAGAAGATGGCCCCGGTGCTGCGCCAGATCTACGACCAGATGGCCGACCCGAAGTGGGTGCTGGCGATGGGTGTCTGCGCGTCGTCGGGCGGGATGTTCAACAACTACGCGATCGTCCAGGGCGTCGACCACGTCGTCCCCGTCGACATGTACCTCCCCGGCTGCCCGCCGCGTCCGGAGATGCTGATCGACGCGATCCTCAAGCTGCACGACGAGGTGAAGGCCTCCAAGCTGGGCGTCAACCGCGAGGCGCAGCAGCTCGAGCTGGAGGAGACCGCCCTCAACGCCTTGCCGACGTCCGAGATGAGGGGGCTGCTCAGGTGAGCCCGAAGGAACCCCAGGAGTTCGACGAGGTGACCGAGGGCACCGAGCCCGACGCCACCGACAACGCTCCCGAGAACACCCTGCCCGTCGAGCCGGGCGCGCTCGGGCCCGAGGTCATCGACGTCCGCAAGGGCATGTTCGGTGTCCAGGGCTCCGGCGACACCTCCGGGTACGGCGGCATCGTGCGCCCCGTTGCGATGCCCGGCAGCACGCCGAAGCCGTACGGCGGCTGGTTCGACGAGGTGTCCGAGAGCCTGGAGCACGGCCTCGCGAGCGCCGGATTCGCCAGCGCCATCGAGAAGGTCGTCGTGCACCGCGGCGAGATCACCTTCTTCATCCGGCGCGGAGACCTGCTCGAGGTGGCGCAGATGCTGCGCGACGACCCGACGCTGCGTTTCGAGTTCTGCTCGGGCGTCTCGGGGGTGCACTATCCGAACGACAAGGGTCGGGAGCTGCACGCGGTCTACCACCTGCTCTCGATGACGCACAACCGCCGGATCCGGCTCGAGGTGACCTGCCCCGACAGCGATCCGCACATCCCGTCGGTCGTGTCGGTCTACCCGACCAACGACTGGCACGAGCGGGAGACCTACGACTTCTTCGGGATCATCTTCGACGGTCACCCGTCGCTGACCAGGATCCAGATGCCCGACGACTGGCCGGGACACCCACAGCGCAAGGACTACCCCCTCGGTGGCATCCCCGTGGAGTACAAGGGCGCCACCGTCCCACCGCCGGACCAGCGGAGGTCGTACACCTGATGAGCCAGACCAACCAGGATCCCTACGCCCCGCCGCAGGCGGAGGCCTCGGACACCACGACCGGGCGGGTGTTCACCGTGACCGGTCAGGACTGGGACTCCGTCGTCTCCGGAATCGCCGACGAGGCCGACGAGCGGGTCGTCGTCAACATGGGCCCGCAGCACCCGTCCACGCACGGCGTGCTCCGGCTGATCCTCGAGCTCGAGGGCGAGACGGTGACCGAGGCTCGCTGCGGCATCGGCTACCTCCACACGGGCATCGAGAAGAACATGGAGTTCCGCTCCTGGACGCAGGGCGTCACGTTCTGCACCCGGATGGACTACCTCTCGCCGTTCTACAACGAGGCCAGCTACGTCTTCGGCGTGGAGCGTCTCCTCGACATCGAGGACGACATCCCCGAGAAGGCCCAGGTCATGCGGGTCCTCCTCATGGAGCTCAACCGGATCTCCTCGCACCTGGTCGCCATCGCCACCGGCGGCATGGAGATCGGCGCGCTGACAGTGATGACGATCGGCTTCCGCGAGCGCGAGATGGTGCTCGACCTGTTCGAGCTGATCACCGGTCTAAGGATGAACCACGCGTTCATCCGTCCCGGTGGTGTCGCCCAGGACCTGCCGCGAGGCGCCCTCGACGAGATCCGTGACTTCATCGCGCTGATGAAGAAGCGGCTTCCCGAGTACGCCGCCCTGTGCAACGCGAACCCGATCTTCAAGGCCCGCCTCGAGGGCGTCGGCCACCTCGACCTCGCCGGCTGCATGGCCCTCGGCCTCACCGGACCGGTGCTGCGCTCGACCGGCTACCCGTGGGACCTGCGCAAGACGCAGCCCTACTGCGGCTACGAGGACTACGACTTCGACGTGATCACCTGGGACACCGCCGACTCCTACGGCCGGTTCCGGATCCGGCTCGCGGAGATGTGGGAGTCGCTGAAGATCGTCGAGCAGTGCGCGGACCGGCTCGCCGGGCTCGAGGGCGCGCCGGTCATGGTCGCCGACAAGAAGATCGCCTGGCCCAGCCAGCTCGCGATCGGCAGCGACGGCATGGGGAACAGCCTCGACCACATCCGCCACATCATGGGCGAGTCGATGGAGGCGCTCATCCACCACTTCAAGCTGGTGACCGAGGGCTTCCGGGTGCCGGCCGGCCAGGCCTACGTCGCGGTCGAGTCGCCGCGCGGCGAGCTCGGCGCCCACGTGGTCTCCGACGGCGGCACCCGCCCCTACCGGGCGCACTTCCGTGACCCGTCGTTCACGAACCTGCAGGCGACCTCGGTGATGAGTGAGGGCGGCATGGTTGCCGACGTCATCGTCGCCATCGCCTCGATCGACCCAGTGATGGGTGGAGTGGACAGATGACCCTGAACAACGAAGTGACGGCCGGCGACAGCCTGCCCGAGTCGACCCTGGCCGAGCTCCGGGAGATCACCGCCCGCTACCCGCAGGCGCGCTCCGCGCTGCTGCCGATGCTGCACCTCGTGCAGAGCGTCGAGGGCCGGGTCACCTCCCGTGGCATCGAGGCGTGCGCGGACATCCTCGGCATCTCCGCCGCGGAGGTCTCCGGGGTCGCCACGTTCTACACGATGTACAAGCGCCGCCCGGTCGGTGACTACCACGTCGGTGTCTGTACCAACACGCTGTGCGCGGTGATGGGCGGCGACGAGATCTTCGAGCGGCTCAAGGACCACCTCGACGTCGGCAACGACGAGACCGCGTGGGCCGAGGGGGACGGCAAGAGCATCACCCTCGAGCACCTCGAGTGCAACGCGGCCTGCGACTACGCCCCGGTGATGATGGTCAACTGGGAGTTCATGGACAACATGACCCCGCAGTCGGCCACCGACCTCGTCGACGACCTGCGGGAGGGCAAGGAGGTCCGCTCCACCCGCGGTCCCCGGATCTGCTCCTGGCGTGAGGCCGAGCGGGTGCTCGCAGGGTTCCCCGACGACCGCGCCGACGAAGGACCCGCCGCAGGGCCGGCCTCCCTGGTCGGTCTGCAGATCGCGCGCGAGAACGGCTGGAAGGCCCCCGAGCCGGCCCGGCACGCCCTCGCCCACCAGCCCGCGTCCGGCGACGGGCACGCGGCTGACTCGGCCGCCTCCAAGGAGCAGGCCGCCGACGAGGCCGACACGAAGCGAGCGGAGTCCGAGACCGAGGTCGAGCAGTCGCCCTCCGACACCGCCGGTGGCAAGGGTGACGAGACCTCGACCGGTGAGGGGAAGGACAACCGATGACCGACACGCTGACCCCGGTCCTCTCCGACAACTGGGACGCCGACCGACCGTGGACCCTCGAGTCCTACGAGAGCACCGGTGGGTACGACGGCCTGAAGAACGCCCTGGGTATGGACCAGGACGCCGTGATCGAGCTGGTCAAGGAGTCCGGTCTCCGCGGCCGCGGCGGCGCCGGCTTCCCGACCGGCATGAAGTGGGGCTTCATCCCGCAGGGTGACGGCAAGCCGCACTACCTCGTGGTCAACGCCGACGAGTCCGAGCCGGGCACGTGCAAGGACATCCCGCTGATGATGGCCTCGCCGCACACCCTGGTCGAGGGCGTGATCATCTCGTCGTACGCCATCCGCGCCAACCACGCCTTCATCTACGTCCGCGGTGAGGTGCTGCACGTCGTGCGCCGCCTCCAGCGGGCGGTCCAGGAGGCCTACCTCGGTGGCCACCTCGGCAAGAACATCCACGGCTCCGGCTTCGACCTGGAGCTGACTGTGCACGCAGGTGCCGGCGCCTACATCTGCGGTGAGGAGACCGCGCTCCTCGACTCGCTCGAGGGTCGTCGCGGCCAACCGCGGCTGCGTCCGCCGTTCCCGGCGGTGGCGGGCCTGTACGCCGCCCCGACCGTGATCAACAACGTCGAGTCGATCGCGTCGGTGCCGTGCATCGTGCGCAACGGCGCGGAGTGGTTCGGCTCGATGGGCACCGAGAAGAGCAAGGGCATGACGCTGTACTCGCTCTCGGGCCACGTGAACCGTCCCGGCCAGTACGAAGCTCCGCTCGGCATCACCCTGCGGCAGCTCCTCGAGCTCGCTGGGGGCGTCCGCGAGGGGCACGAGCTGAAGTTCTGGACGCCCGGAGGGTCGTCCACGCCGATCCTGACCGCCGAGCACCTCGACGTACCCCTCGACTACGAGGGAGTAGGTGCCGCCGGCTCGATGCTGGGCACCAAGGCGCTGCAGATCTTCGACGAGACCACCTGTGTGGTGCGCGCGGTGCTGCGCTGGACGGAGTTCTACAAGCACGAGTCGTGCGGCAAGTGCACGCCGTGCCGCGAGGGCACGTGGTGGCTGGTGCAGACCCTGGCCCGCCTCGAGCGCGGTGAGGGCAGCGAGCAGGACCTCGAGACCCTGCTCGACCAGTGCGACAACATCCTGGGCCGCTCGTTCTGCGCCCTCGGGGACGGTGCGACCAGCCCGATCACCTCGTCCATCCAGTACTTCCGGGACGAGTACGTCGCCCACCTCACCCACGGCGGGTGCCCGTTCGACCACACCCTCTCTACCGTCTTCGCGACCGCGGGAGCGACTGCATGACCGTGTCAGCCAGCAAGACCGACGCCGCCGTGGAGAAGACCGACCACGTGACGGTCACTATCGACGACGTCGAGGTGGAGGTCCCCAAGGACACCCTGGTGATCCGCGCCGCCGAGCAGATCGGCGTCCAGATCCCGCGGTTCTGCGACCACCCGCTGCTCGCCCCCGTGGGAGCCTGCCGCCAGTGCCTGGTCGAGGTGACCGACGCCGGCAACGGCCGCCCGATCCCGAAGCCGCAGGCCTCCTGCACGCTCGCGGTCGCCGACGGGATGGTCGTGAAGACCCAGGCCACCTCCCCGGTCGCCGACAAGGCGCAGCAGGGTGTGATGGAGTTCCTGCTGATCAACCACCCGCTGGACTGCCCGGTCTGCGACAAGGGAGGTGAGTGCCCGCTGCAGAACCAGGCGATGTCCAACGGCCGGGGCGAGACCCGGTTCGTGGAGTCCAAGCGGACCTTCCCGAAGCCGATCAACATTTCCGCCCAGGTGCTGCTGGACCGCGAGCGCTGCGTGCTCTGTGCCCGGTGCACGCGCTTCTCCGAGCAGATCGCCGGCGACCCGTTCATCGCGCTGATCGAGCGCGGCGCGCTGCAGCAGGTCGGCATCTACGAGAAGGAGCCGTTTGAGTCCTACTTCTCGGGCAACACCATCCAGATCTGCCCGGTGGGTGCGCTGACCTCCGCGTCGTACCGCTTCCGCGCCCGCCCCTTCGACCTGGTCTCGAGCCCGTCGGTGTGCGAGCACTGCGCCTCCGGGTGTGCGCTGCGCACCAACCACCGTCGCGGCAAGGTCACCCGCCGCCTCGCCGGCTTCGACCCCGAGGTCAACGAGGAGTGGAACTGCGACAAGGGCCGGTTCGGCTTCATGTACGCCCGGCAGGCCGACCGGCTCACCCACCCGCTGGTGCGCGACGAGGAGACCGGCGAGCTCCGTCCGGCGTCCTGGCCCGAGGCGTTCGCGGTCGCGGCCCGGGGCCTGCGGGCCGCCGAGGGCGCCGTCGGTGTGCTGACCGGCGGACGGCTGACCACTGAGGACTCCTACGCCTACGCCAAGTTCGCCCGGGTCGCGCTGGGCACCAACGACATCGACTTCCGGGCCCGTCCGCACTCCGCTGAGGAGGCCGACTTCCTGGCCTCGCACGTCGCGGCGAACGCGCTCGAGACCACCTACGCCGACCTAGAGCACGCCGCCAAGGTGCTCCTCGTCGGCTTCGAGCCCGAGGACGAGTCGCCGATCGTGTTCCTGCGGCTGCGCAAGGCCGCGCGCAAGGGCACCCAGGTGTTCTCGGTGGCGCCGTTCACCTCCCGCGGGCTCGAGAAGATGCACGGCACCCTGCTGCAGACCGTGCCCGGTGCGGAGGCCTCGATGGTCCAGCGCCTCACGGACGGCGCGGCCGAGCTGATGGGCTCCGACCTCGGCGCCGACGACGTCATCCTGGTCGGCGAGCGGATGGCCACCGTGCCCGGTGCGCTGTCGGCCGTGGCCGCCCTGGCCGCCGCGACCGGCGCCCGACTGGCCTGGGTGCCCCGTCGGGCCGGAGACCGTGGCGCGGTCGAGACCGGCTGCCTTCCAAACCTGCTGCCAGGTGGCCGCCCGGTCGCCGACGCCGCAGCCCGGGTCGACGCCGGCGCTGCGTGGGGCGTCGAGACGCTGCCCTCCGAGGTCGGTCGCGACGGTGACGCGATCATCGCGGCCGCTGTCTCCGGCGAGCTCCGGGCCCTGGTCATCGGCGGCGTCGAGCTGGCCGACCTGGCCGACCCGGCCGCCGCCGCGCAGGCCGTGGAGACCGCCGGCTTCGTGGTCAACCTCGAGGTCCGCGCCAGCGAGGTCTCGCCGCACGCCGACGTGGTGTTCCCGGTCGCCCCGGTCACCGAGAAGGCCGGCAGCTTCGTGGACTGGGAGGGTCGGGTCCGCACGTTCGACCAGGTCTTCAGTGAGCCCGGCTCCCTGCCCGACGTGCGCGTCCTGGCCGGGATCGCTGAGGAGCTGGATGCCGATCTCGGCTTCCGCACCATCGAGCAGGCCCGCGCCGAGATGGCCGAGCTCGGCCTCTGGGACGGGGAGCGTGCGCCCGCTCCGACGGCGGCGCCCACCGGGCCGGCAGAGGTCGGGACCGGTCAGGCGCTGCTCGCGAGCTGGAAGCCGCTGCTCGACGACGGGCGGATGCTCGACGGCGACGAGTACCTCAAGGCGACCGCCCGACGGCCGGTGGCGCTGGTGTCCCCAGGGACGCTGGTCGGCCTCGGGATCGCCGACGGCCAGCTCGTCACGATCGCCTCAGTCCGTGGGTCGGTGGACCTGCCGGTCCGGGTGGCCGACCTGCCCGACGGGGTCGTGTGGGCCCCGACGAACTCGGGCGGGACCGCGTTGTTCCGTGAGCTCGGTGCCGGAGCCGGCGCCGTGGTCCGTCTCGAAGGAGGCCGCGCATGACCGGCGCGCTGATGAGCCTGGCCGGGTCGAGTGACCGGATCGTCGCCGTCGACGACCTGTCGGCCTTCGGTCAGGACCCGTGGTGGCTGATCATCATCAAGGCGGTGCTGGTCTTCCTGATCCTGGTGCTGCTGACGCTGTTCAACATCTGGTTCGAGCGTCGGGTCGTGGCCCGCATGCAGAACCGGGTCGGCCCGAACGTGCACGGTCCCTTCGGACTGCTGCAGAGCCTCGCCGACGGCGTGAAGCTGGCGCTGAAGGAGGACATCATCCCCAAGGCCGCCGACAAGGTGGTCTACATCCTGGCGCCGATCATCGCGGTGATCCCGGCGTTCCTCACCTTCGCGGTGATCCCCTTCGGCCCCGTGGTCGACGTGCCCTTCAGCGACCGGCAGACCCCGCTTCAGCTCACCGACATGCCGGTGGCGGTGCTGTTCATCCTGGCCATCGCCTCGGTCGGCATCTACGGCATCGTGCTCGGTGGCTGGTCTTCGGGATCGACGTACTCCCTGCTGGGCGGCCTGCGCAGCTCCGCGCAGATGATCTCCTACGAGGTCGCCATGGGCCTGGCCCTCGTCGCGGTCTTCCTGTACGCCGGCTCGATGTCGACCTCGGAGATCGTCTCCGCGCAGGAGTCGCTGTGGTTCGGCCTGATCCTGATCCCGTCGTTCGTGATCTACATGATCGCGATGGTGGGGGAGACCAACCGCGCGCCGTTCGACCTTCCTGAGGCCGAGGGCGAGCTGGTCGGCGGCTTCCACACCGAGTACTCCTCGCTGAAGTTCGCGCTGTTCTTCCTGGCCGAGTACATCAACATGGCGACCGTCTCGGCCCTGGCCGCCACGCTGTTCCTCGGCGGCTGGCGTGCCCCCTGGCCGCTGTCGGCGGTGGCAGGCGGAGCCCTGAACGAGGGCTACTGGCCGGTGCTGTGGTTCCTCAGCAAGGTCATGCTCTTCGTCTTCGTCTTCATCTGGCTGCGCGGGACGCTGCCGCGGCTGCGCTACGACCAGTTCATGAAGTTCGGCTGGAAGCGGCTGATCCCGATCTCGCTGGCCTGGATCGTGGCCGTGGCCACCATCCGGTCCTTCAGCCTCAACGCCGGCTTCGACCGGACCTACCTGCTCGTGGGGCTCGGCGTGATCGCCGTCATCTTCCTCGTGCTCTTCTTCATGGGGGCCGAGAAGGAAGAGGAGGAGCCCGAGGTGTCGGCCGAGCCGTTCGATGCCTTCGCCGGTGGCTACCCGGTCCCGCCGATGCCCGGACAGGCGCTCTCGACCCAGACCGCTGCGACCTACCAAGCACCCTCGAGCACCGCTGAGGAGAACGCGTAATGCCCACCATCAAGGAACAGTTCTGGGACCCGGTCGCGGGTTTCGGGGTGACCTTCCGGACGATGTTCAAGAAGGTCGTCACCGAGCAGTACCCGTTCGAGAAGAAGCCGACCGCCCCGCGGTTCCACGGCCGGCACCAGCTGAACCGCTGGCCCGACGGGCTCGAGAAGTGCATCGGTTGCGAGCTCTGCGCCTGGGCCTGCCCGGCCGACGCGATCTACGTCGAGGGCGCCTCCAACACCGAGGACGAGCGGTTCTCGCCCGGTGAGCGCTACGGCCGCGTCTACCAGATCAACTACCTGCGCTGCATCCTGTGCGGGCTGTGCATCGAGGCCTGCCCGACCCGGGCGCTGACGATGACCAACGAGTACGAGCTCGCGGACAACAATCGCGAGGACCTGATCTACGAGAAGAAGGACCTGCTGGCACCGCTGCTGCCGGGCATGGAGCAGCCACCGCACGCCATGCTTCTCGGTGACGACGAGACCGACTACTACCGCGGCACGCTGAAAGACCAGCGGGCCAACGCGGCCGACGAGAGCGGGGCGGCCCGGTGATCGGCTTCTGGCTCTTGGCGCCGGTCATGGTGGCCGCCGCGATCGGCATCCTGTTCGCCCGCAAGGCCGTGCACGCCGCGCTGCTGCTTGCGGTGGTGATGATCGGTCTCGCGATGATGTACGCCCTGCAGGACGCGCCGTTCCTGTTCGCCGTCCAGATCATCGTCTACACCGGCGCGATCTTGATGCTGTTCCTCTTCGTGCTGATGCTGGTCGGCGTCGACGCCTCCGACTCGGTCGTGGAGACGATCAAGGGTCAGCGGTTGATGGCCACCGTCGTCGGCCTGCTCTTCGGCGCCGTGATCGTCGTCGGCGCGGCCCAGGTCTCGGTCGGCGCGGTGACCGGACTGGACGAGGCAAACGCGGAGGGCAACGTCCCTGCACTGGCCCAGCTGCTCTTCTCCAACTACGTGTTCGCGTTCGAGGCGACCAGCGCCCTGCTGATCACCGCGGCGATCGGCGCCATGGTGCTCGCCCACCGTGAGCGGCTGACCCCGAAGGTCGGTCAGGCCGACCTGGCAGCGCAGCGGATGCGTGACTACGCCGAACACGGCAAGCACCCGGGCCCGCTGCCCGCACCCGGTGTCTTCGCACGGCACAACGCCGTGGACACCCCCGCGCTGCTGCCCGACGGTAGCGCCTCGGAGGCGTCCATCTCGCGCGTTCTCGCCGCCCGCGGCACCATCCGTTCGGCGCCGCGCCTGGCCGACGACATCACCGCGCTGTCCGGCACCTTGGCCGACGACGGGACCTCGAACATCCCCGGGGAGCCGGACGCCACCCCCAAGGGCCCGATCGAGGGCGACCCCAGCGACCAGCCCGTTAACACCGGCGCCGACGGAGAGGAGGAGCAGGCATGAGCGAGACGCCTTTCCTCGTCCTGTCCGCGGTCCTCTTCACCATCGGCTGCATCGGTGTCCTCACCCGGCGCAACGCGATCGTCGTGTTCATGTGCGTCGAGCTGATGCTGAACGCCTCGAACCTCGCCCTCGTGACGTTCGCCCGGGTGCACGGCAACCTCGACGGCCAGGTGGCGGCGTTCTTCGTCATGGTCGTCGCCGCCGCGGAGGTCGTGGTGGGACTCGCGATCATCATGACCATCTTCCGCACGCGTCGCTCGGCCTCCGTCGACGACGCCAGCCTGCTGAAGTACTAGAGGGGTAGTACGTCGTGACTTTCCTGGCTACTGAGCCGCACCCGCCCGTCGTGGACCCCGCGGCCGCGGACGGCGTCTTCGCCCTGCTCTGGCTGATCATCGCCATCCCCGCCTTCGGTGCGGCGGTCCTGCTCCTGGGCGGCCGTCGTACCGACGCATGGGGTCACCTGCTCGGCTGCGCCACCGTGGCGGCGTCGTTCGGGATCAGCGTGGTCACCTTCCTGGCGCTGCTCGACCTCGAGCAGCGCTCGGTCGCGCAGCACCTCTACACCTGGGTCGAGGCGGGCAGCTTCAACGTTGCGGCGGGTCTGCTCTACGACCCGCTCTCGGCGCTGTTCGTGCTGCTGATCACCGGTGTCGGTGGGCTGATCCACATCTACTCGATCGGCTACATGGCGCACGACCCGAGGCGTCGCAGGTTCTTCGGGTACCTCAACCTGTTCGTCGCCGCGATGCTGATCCTGGTCCTCGCCGACAACTACCTGTTCCTCTTCCTCGGCTGGGAGGGCGTCGGCCTCGCGTCGTACCTGCTGATCGGGTTCTTCCAGTACAAGCCGTCGGCGGCCGCCGCCGCGAAGAAGGCGTTCGTGGTCAACCGGGTCGGCGACATGGGCATGGCGCTCGGCGTCATGCTGCTCTTCGCCACCTTCGGCACCACCGCCTTCGCCGGCATCTCGGCGGTCTCCGGTGAGGCGTCCGACGTGGTGCTCGTCGCGCTCGGCTTCCTGTTCCTGCTCGCTGCCTGCGGCAAGTCCGCCCAGGTGCCGCTGCAGTCCTGGCTGCTCGACGCGATGGAGGGCCCGACCCCGGTCTCGGCACTGATCCACGCGGCAACCATGGTGACCGCGGGCGTGTACCTCATCGTGCGGTCCAACTTCATCTACGACCTGGCGCCCGCCGCGCAGACCGGTGTCGTCATCGTCGGTGCGGTCACGCTGCTCTGGGGTGCGATCATCGGTTGCGCCAAGGACGACATCAAGAAGGTTCTAGCCGGATCCACGATGAGCCAGATCGGCTACATGATGCTGGCCGCCGGGCTCGGTGTCGCCGGCTACGCGTTCGCGATCTTCCACCTGCTGACGCACGGCTTCTTCAAGGCCAACATGTTCCTCGGTGCCGGCTCCGTGATGCACGCGATGGACGACGAGGTCGACATGCGTCGGTACGGCGCGCTGCAGACCGCACTGCCGGTCACCTTCCTGACCTTCGCGATGGGCTACCTGGCGATCATCGGCTTCCCGGGCTTCTCGGGCTTCTGGTCCAAGGACAAGATCATCGAGACCGCGTTCGCCGACAACCTGGTCGTGGGCCTGGCGGCCCTGCTCGGTGCCGGTGTCACCGCCTTCTACATGACCCGGCTGGTGCTGATGACGTTCTTCACCGAGAAGCGGTGGGACGAGGACGCGCACCCGCACGAGTCGCCTCGGGTGATGACGGTGCCGCTGATCGTGCTGGCCGCGCTGTCCCTGCTCGGCGGCATCCTGCTCCTCAACAACTGGATCATCGACTTCCTCGAGCCGGTGGTCGGTCACGCCGAGCACGAGGAGCTCGCGGTCTCGCCGCTGGTGCTGACCGGGATCATCACCCTCGTCGTCGCCGCCGGCATCGCCGCGGCCTGGTTCCTGGTCGGCAAGCGTGAGGTCCCCCGGGAGGCTCCGGCCAACGTCTCGGTGTTCACCAAGGCGGCACGTGCCGACCTCTACGGCGACGCCTTCAACGAGGCCGCGTTCATGCGTCCCGGCGACCGGTTCGTCACCGGCTTGGACACCTTCGACCGTGTGGGCGTCGACGGCACCGTGAACGGCACGGCGGCGACTTTCGCCGGGCTGTCCAGCCGTATGCGCCGGTGGCAGAACGGCTTCGTGCGCTCCTACGCGCTCTCCCTGCTGGCCGGCGCGGTCCTGGTGGTGGCAGTACTGCTGGTGGTGAACCTGGCATGAGACCCACCCCGCTCAAGTTCTTGCTCGAGACAACGCTGAGGCTGGTGCAGCTGTGAGCTTTCCCTGGTTGACCGTGTCCATGGTCTTGCCGATCGTCGGCGCCATGGTGGTGGCGATGCTGCCCAAGCGCGGCCACGACGAGCTGCCCAAGCAGGTCGCCTTCGGCGTCTCCCTGGTGACGTTCGCGCTGATCGCCGGCCTCGCCCTCGGCTACGACGTCGGCGGTGGCTTCCAGTTCACCGAGGAGTACACCTGGATCGCGGCCTTCGGTGCCCACTACGCGCTCGGGGTCGACGGCATCGGCCTGACCCTGCTGCTGCTGACCGCGGTGCTAACCCCGGTCGTGATCCTGGCGTCGTGGAACGACGGTGACGGTGGCCGCTGGAGCGTGAACTCGTTCTTCGCCTGGATGCTGGCCCTCGAGGGTCTCGCCATCGGTGTCTTCGCCGCGACGGACGTGTTCCTGTTCTACGTGCTCTTCGAGGCCACGCTGATCCCGATCTACTTCCTGATCGGTGGCTTCGGCGGTCCGCGACGTTCGTACGCGGCCGTGAAGTTCCTGCTCTACTCGCTCCTCGGCGGCCTGCTGATGCTCGGCTCCGTGGTCGGGCTGTACGTCGTGTCCGCGGACAGCGAGTTCGGTCCGACGTACCTTCTGTCCGAGCTCAGCCAGATCACCATCGACCAGAACATCGGTCGCTGGCTGTTCCTCGGCTTCTTCATCGCGTTCGCGATCAAGGCGCCGATGTTCCCGGTGCACACCTGGCTGCCGGACGCCGCCTCGGAGGGCACTCCGGGCACGTCGGTGCTGCTGGTCAGCATCCTGGACAAGATCGGGACGTTCGGCATGATCCGCTTCTGCCTGGGGCTGTTCCCGGAGGCCTCGCAGTGGGCGACCCCGGTGGTGCTGGTGCTCGCGGTCGTCTCCGTGCTGTACGGCGCGCTGCTGGCGATCGGGCAGAACAACATCCCGCGCCTGATCGCGTACACCTCGGTCTCGCACTTCGGCTTCATCGTGATGGGCATCTTCGTGTTCAACAGCCAGGGCCAGGTCGGCTCGACGCTGTACATGTTCAACCACGGGCTCTCCACCGCGGCGCTGTTCCTGGTGACCGGGTTCCTGATCCGACGCAGTGGCACCCCGCTGATCAGCGACTACGGCGGCGTCGAGAAGGTGGCGCCGGTCCTGGCCGGGCTGTTCCTGGTCGCCGGCCTGTCGTCGCTGTCGCTGCCCGGCCTGTCCCCGTTCATCTCCGAGTTCCTGGTCCTGGTCGGCGCGTTCGTCTACTCCTACTGGCTGGCGATCTTCGCGACGTTCGGCATCGTGCTGGCTGCGGTGTACATCCTCTTGATGTACCAACGCACCATGACCGGTCCGACCCGGCCGGAGTTCTCCGCCATGAAGGACCTGAACCTTCGCGAGATCTCCGCGCTGGCGCCGCTGCTGGTGCTCATCGTGGTGCTCGGGCTCTACCCGAAGCCGCTGACCGCGATCATCAATCCCGCCGTGCAGGACACCCTGCAGCAGGTGGGTGTGTCGGATCCTGCCCCCGAGGTGCCGGCGACCGCCGGTTCGGGTGAGGAAGAGGAGAGCCACCAGTGACTTTCGCTGCCGAGTTC